>RFOO01000115.1 GCA_009926645.1 bacterium
TCTTGTGCCCGCTTCATTTTGGAAGAAGCAACGAGTTGCATCGCCCGTGTAATTTGGGCGGTGCTCTTCACCGATTTGATTCGGTTTCGTATCTCGCGAAGTCCTTTAGGCATTAGACGGAAAGAAAAAGGAATGAATTAGGCTTTGAAGCTGCGGCGCCAAGTTTCGCAGGTCGATTTCAGTTCTGCGGCACCAGCATCGTCGATCTTCTCACCGGCACGAATCTTGGCGAGTACGCCAGGCTTCGCCGTCTCCAGGTGCTCTTGCAGATTCGCTGCTGCTTTCGTTACGGACTTTACAGGCAAATCATTGAAGAAACCATTTTGCATCGCCCAAATCAAAGCGCACTGAATTTCAGCAGACTTTGGCGCAGTAGGAGGTTGCTTAAAGAGTTCAACGAAGCGGTCGCCCTTATCGAGCACGGCCTTGGTCTGAGCATCGAGGTCGGAACCGAACTGAGCGAAGGCAGCGAGCTCACGATACTGAGCCAACTCACCTTTCACTTTACCAGCCACTTGTTTGAAGGCTTTGATTTGTGCGGCTGAACCGACGCGAGAAACAGAAAGACCGACGGAAACAGCTGGACGGATACCTTGATTGAAGAGGTCGGTTTGGAGGAAGATTTGTCCGTCGGTAATCGAAATCACGTTGGTTGGAATGTAAGCGGAAACGTCACCAGCCTGTGTTTCAATAATAGGCAACGCCGTGAGTGATCCTTTGCCGTCGAGACGCGCAGAGCGCTCGAGCAAGCGCGAGTGAAGATAAAATACGTCACCAGGATAGGCTTCGCGACCTGAAGGACGCTTTAAGATAAGCGAGATTTGGCGGTAAGCAGCGGCATGCTTCGAAAGGTCATCGTAAACGATGAGTGCATCTTGGCCATTTTCCATGAACCATTCGCCGATGGCGGTTCCAGAGAACGGAGCGAATAATTGATTGGCCGCATTGTCGGCCGCAGGAGCAGCCACTACGCAACAGAACTCCATCGCGCCAGCGCGCTCTAAAGTGCCGACCGTACGAGCAATCGAAGAATTCTTTTGTCCGATAGCGACGTAAATGGAATAAACTGGACGGAACTTAGAATCGCCCGATGCCAAGCCGACACGATTCGCATTGGCTTGATTGATGATGGTGTCGATAGCGATGGTGGTCTTACCAGTAGCACGGTCACCGATGATGAGCTCACGTTGACCACGGCCGACTGGAATCATCGCATCCACAGCCATGATACCCGTTTGCATTGGCTGATCGACTGATTTGCGAGGAGTGATACCAGGAGCAATTTTTTCTACAGGATAACGCTCGGAAGACTGAATAGGGCCCTTGCCGTCGATCGGATTGCCTAAGGCATCCACCACGCGACCGAGCAAACCTTTGCCGACGGGAACGGAAAGTAGACGACCCGTGGTCTTTACTTCCATGCCTTCTTTGAGGCTGGAGATGTCGCCCATAACGACGCAACCCACCGTGTCTTCGGCGAGATTGAGTGCGACGCCTTGCAGGCCGCCAGGAAGCTCAATCATTTCGTTCATCATCACGCCCGAGAGGCCGTCGATGGCGGCAACACCGTCTGCGAGTGAGACGATAGTGCCGACGTTGGATTTACCAGCGCGGGTATCGAGACCGGCGATGGCTTTTTGAATTTGGTCGAGAACGTTGCTCATGTTTTTGTATAAAGAGATAAAAATTTTTAGGAGAGAGATTTGGCGAGATTAGCCAGGCGCAGGGCAGCCGAGAAATCGGTTACATCGTCTCCAACGCGAACGCGGAGACCGGCCAATAAAGCGTCATTGCGACGAAGCACGGGGCGGATGGATCGACCTAAGGCCTTGGAGAAATGGGTGGCAATGGCGTCCGCATCAGCGGCAGACAAAGGACCAGCGTGCTCGATCCGTGCTTCACCACGAGCGAGCTCGCGACGGATTGCTGCGAGGTAAGCGCGCAACAAAGGACGAAGAGTGTGTGGAGCGCGGGTTTTGGTTAAAGTGGTCAAGACTGCTCCCACGCGCTCAGCCGAAACCGCGCCGGCTTCGCAAGAAAGGGCGAGAAGTTTTTTGGCTTCAACTCGAACAGAAGGGGCAGGCATAAAAATTATTTAGTCAGTAATTGTTTCGTCGCGGCTTCGTTCAAACGAGCACGCAACGCGTCATCCAAATTGGCTTCTAAAACTTTGGCGGCCGTTTCGACAACCAGGCGTGAAACTTCTCCACGCACTTCGTTCAACATTTGGCGACGATCCGCTTCAATCGCTTCTTTGCCCTTACGGGTAACTTCAGCGGCGGCGGCCACCGCTTCGGCTTTGGCGGCTTCGACGGTCTGCTTTGCGGTATTACGGGCTTCAGTTAAAATACGCACGGCTTCATCTGAAGCTTTTTGTAATTCAGCTTGGGCCGATTTCTGAGCCTCGGCTAATTTCTGCTCAGCTAGAGCACGGTCCTTTTGTAATTGTTCTGCTTGGCGAATGCGCTCTTCCAGTTGACCCAGTGCAGGCTTCACCGCGAAGCGATAGAGAACGAAAGCGAGAATCGAGAAATTGACGACTTGGGCTAAGAGGTGCGGACCATCAACGCCAAATTGGCCAAAGAGTTTGATAATATCTTCTACGGGGCCATGACCTTCTGCGGCCACGGCGGTTGAAGTAGTCTTGGCCGCTTCATGAGCGGGCTGGGAATTTAACAGGAGAGAGAGGAAGGACATGTTTTTAAATTTTTATGATTTGCGGCTGAGAGAAAAAGCGGTGGGCCTCAGGCGAGGCGCCACCGCGGTTTCATTACTTCGCGAGGAAGATCGCGTAGAACGCGACCGCTTCGGCAAGCGCCATGCCCAGAATGGACTGGACGAGGATTTTACCAGAAGCCTCTGGGTTACGACCTACGGACTCGACGGCTTTAGCGCCAACGAGACCTACACCGATAGCAGCAGCGAGACAGCCAGCAGCGGCGGGAAGGGAACCAGTGATTTCAGCGATGATCATTTGTGTGTTTGGGTTTTGGGTTTTTTCTCCGCACACCGCTTAGGGGTTTCCCAGCAAGTCGCATGCTTCGAAAGGGTAAATTAATGGGCGTGCTCTTCGTCGGCGTGACCGCCTTCGTGATTGCAGATAAGGCCGATATAAACAGCCGATAGTAGGGTAAAAACGAACGCTTGGATGATGCCGACCAAAACTTCTAGCATCGCCGCTAAGGCAGGAACGACAAAAGGCATCATGCCGCCTAAAGTGTGAATGAGATTTTCTCCGCCAAAAACATTTCCGTAAAGTCGGAAGGACAGAGAAATCAGACGGAAAGCAATGGAAACGACTTCAATCCCGCCGACGCCAATGAAGATAAAGCTGAGCAAAATCCACATCGGAAATCCAATCTCTTTCTTATCTGATTTATTTCCGAAAAGATCAAAGACCAGAACTTTAATGCCTGCGTAGCGTAGCACGAAATAGGTCCAGCCAACGAAAGAAACTAAGCTAAGTGCTAAGGTGGTGTTTAAGTCCGAGGTCGCTGGGCGAATGGCTTCAATCCAATCTCCCTCGCGCAAAAATTTAACCGTGCCAACTCCGGGGAGCAGGCCGCTCCAATTCATCAGCAAAATAAAAATAAAGAACCCGCAAAGCATCGGAAAAACTTTCCCGATCATATTTTTTCCCACGATTGGCTCGAGGGCGTTGCGTAATCCCGTAGCAACGTTTTCCACCAACGCCTGTCCCTTCGATGGAATGATTTTGGGCGTACCAACCAGTAAACGGACCGCGACGATAATCACCACCGCCAGAATCCAAGTTGTCAGCAGTGAGTTAGTAATAGGGAACCCATAAATCTCGAAAAGATTTTGCGCACGAGGATCAACGCCTTCAGCACCTGCAAAAGCGAAAGTTGGACAAAGAAGTAATACAGAAAGAGGTAGACGCATTAGACGCGGAGAGGGTCTTGTGAATGAAAGCAGACACTTTGGTCAACCTTTGCGATGCCCATACACTCGGAGTAAGACCCATTCCCCATCCTTATTAGAGAAACTAATTCTAGGCGGACTCAGGGAGAAAGACGATTAATAGACCATCCATTGCCTTCGCGATTATAGATAAATCGATCATGAAGGCGATTAAGTCGCCCTTGCCAAAATTCGTAAGTATCTGGTATTAAACGATATCCACCCCAATTTGTCGGTCTGGGGACTTTCCCTTCGGGGTATTTTTGCTTATAGAATTCCAACTTAGCCTCGAGCTGCTGGCGATCGGGAATGTTCTCGCTTTGATTGGAAACCCAAGCACCCAGTTGGCTACCGTAGGGTCTACGGGCGAAATAGGCCTCCGATTCAGATTCAGAAGTCTTTATCACTCTGCCAGTTATGTGAACCTGTCGCTCGATAGCATACCATGGAAATAAGAGCGAGGTCCTAGGGTCATGAGACAGGTGGCTCGCCTTACGGCTTTCATAGTTGGTAAAAAAGCAAAGCCCACGTTCATCGGCTAACTTAAGAAGCACGGTTCGAGCACAGGGTGCACCGGACGAATCAATCGTGCTAAGAATCATCGCATTGGGTTCAGCGAGACCCGAAGCCTGGGTCTGAGCGAACCAAGCTTTGAATTGAGCCAAGGGGCAATCCAGCAACTCGGCCCGATCGAGACCGTGCGTGGCGTACTCTTTTCTCCATTCGGATAAATCCATAGACCGAACTTAACAAAGCTCGGGGGAGGTGCAAGCGTTTGCCGTGCTTCCCTCTCGCAACGAATCCAACAAAAGCCAAAATCGGTAAGGTGAATCTGGTTTTGTTAAATGAAAACGAAGTCCTCGCCGG
>RFOO01000116.1 GCA_009926645.1 bacterium
CGATTTGTGGAGGCCTTTGTCAAAGCTGGATCACAACGACTAACCGTTCATGTGGAGGCAGACCATGACGTGGCTCAAACTCTCAAAATAATCCGCGAGCATGGTGTCGCCGCTGGCATTGCGATTAATCCCAACACCGACCCTCGGTGCTTGCTACCCTTTCTCTCCAGTGTCGATTTGGTTTTATGCATGAGCGTCTTTCCTGGTTTTGGTGGGCAATCTTTTATTCCATCGGTTCTCGAGAATATTCGTTTTTTAGACCAAGAGAGACGACAACGTGGACTAAACTATCGTCTCGAAGTTGATGGAGGCATTAACGTGGAAACAGGCCTCCTTTGTCGACAAGCTGGTGCCGACACTCTGGTTGCTGGCACGGCTTTCTATCAAGCAGCCAATCGCCAAGACTTTATCAAAAAACTCAGTGCTTAAGCAGCCTCTGGTGGCAAAGAACTGGGGCCCTGCTCTTTCTCTTTTTGCAAACGCAACTGCCCACAGGCAGCATCGATATCATGACCTTTTTCGCGTCGCAAAGTAGCTGTCACCCCGAGCGCTCGAAGTTCCTTGGCAAATCGGTCTTGTCGGGAAATCGAAGGACGCACCCAAGGTAGACCCTCAACTTTGTTATAGGGAATAAGGTTTACGTGTGCATGTAGTTCGCGGGCAATCGAAGCCAATTTTTTGGCCTGCTCCAGAGAGTCATTGATATCCTCAATCAAAATAAATTCCAAAGTTAACATACGCCCATGTTTACGGGCAAAAGCTTTGGCTGCAGGAACGAGTTCTTCCAAAGGATACTTTCGATTCACTGGCATAATCTTTTCCCGCACCTCGTTGGTTGCACCATGTAAACTAATAGCCAGACGAAAACCTAAAGGCTCCTCCGCTAATTCTAAAATTTTTGGAACGACTCCAGAGGTGGATATCGTAATGCGTCGTGCACCAAAACCAAATCCCCAAGGGGCATTAACGATACGCAGGGCAGCAAGTAAGTTTTCATAATTAGCCAAGGGCTCCCCCATGCCCATCACCACAATGTTATCGAATGAAGCCAGGCCCTCAGCCGCACGAGTTGGATCAGCTTGATCTTCGATGCGACAAACTTGCACGAGTTGTGAAACGATTTCCCCCACCGACAGGTTTCTCTTCCAACCTTCTAAGCCTGAAGCGCAAAACTTGCATCCATAAGCACAACCCACCTGAGTTGAGATACAAATGGTACGGCGGGACTTGTCCTGCCCAACACCTTCCATCGGCGCACGAATAATAACGGTCTCAATCAATGACCCATCTCTTAATTTCTGGAGGAGTTTTTGCGTTACGTCGGAGGCCGTTTTCTTTCCCAGGACCTGCGTTGCACTAAAATCATAATTCTCCGACAGCCAAGTTCGCAATGGAGCAGGTAGATTGGTCATAACCTCTGCCGACTCCGCCCGGCGCGGGTATAGCCATTCAAAGATCTGTCCAGCTCGATAGCGTGGGTGGCCAGCCTCGGCCAAACGAGACCCCAGCCCTTCGGGGGTTTCGCCGTGTATGGAGGGTTTATCGGGCTTAAAGGCCATAAAAAGGAGGACGGTAGAGGTCAGAAGTGGACGACAGAGCGGGATACCCTGCCTTCCTGCTTGCAAGTGATTATGCTTATGCCCAAAACCATTTTTTGCAATGAGCAACAAGGCCCTAAACTCACAAGGTGTGAAAACCCACCTCCTTCACGATACCATCGCCAAAGTCTCGGAAGGCCAAACTCGATTCTGCTTACACCAAGCTTGGGGCATTGGTATCATCCGTAGTTTCGACCAAGCCGCCAATCGCCTCGTGGTTGATTTTCCTGAACAAGGAAAAAAAGGACATGCCATCGACGTGTCCTTCTTCTCCGGAGGAAAAATCGAGATCATCAATCCCGAAAGCATCCTAGCTCAAGCCTACGACGAACCTACCAAGGCTAAAATTGCTACTCTTACCGTCGATAATCCAGCCGAACTGGTAAAACATATTTTAGCTGAATTCCCAACCGGTGAATGTTCCTCCTACGCCTTGGAGGCTCTCTTGGATCGAGTCCACTTCGCCTCACTCCCCGCAGGCAAAGACCGTGCCACCGCTTTTAAAGCTTGGTGGAGCAAAGCCAAAGCCTCCTTGCGTAAAGATCGCGCCATCTTGGTGCCCGAACGCAAAGGCGGTCTTTATGCACTTTTAGAAGCGCCCAAAGATGTCGGTGAGGATCTTTTTGCCCAGTATGAATTGGCTCCTAATTTAGAACGTAAACTCGCTATCCTCGAAGAATTAGCTGAATCAGCTTCGAGCGAGACTCGCTCGGCTGCTAATGAAACCAACCTGGCGAAAGTCTCTGCCGACTTAGAAAAAGCCAAAGATAATCTCCTCAAGGGTACCCGTCGCAGCGAAAACCTACCCAAAATTCTTTGTGGTATTTGGAATCGTGATAAATTCTTCCGTCCTGCCGTAGAAACCGTTGAAACCTTTAGCCCAACGGCTTCGGACATTATCGCCAATTGCAACGAGTCCGACCTAGCCAATATTGCCCTCAATATTCCCCATACTACTGAGAAAATTCGCCACTTACTCGACCTCGTTCGCGCCCATCACGGCGACAACTGGGCAGAACGTGCTTTTGATCTTCTACGCAATCGCGATATCGGTGGCACCAAGAGTGGATCCGCTAAACTTGTTTCTGAGTGTATTGCCTACCTGTGTGATGCCAACCTGGGCGAACAAGTGGCACAGCGATTCCAGCAATGGTTAGAATCTCGTGAACTCCGTCCTCCAGTCATTATCTGGATTATCAAGAATCGCGAATCCAAGAAATATGCCGAAATCGTGACGCCTCTCATTGTACCCAGTCTCCTCGGTGCAATCTTAGCCAGCATCGATACCGAGGCTTTAGAGTCGAATTCCACCGCCCGTATCCCTCTTGCGAACGAACTCATCAAAGATAAAAATCTTATCGCCGATATTTTATCTCCCGCTCAAGGTTCCAAAGCTGATAGCGAAACCATTTTTGATTTAGCGCGCATCATGTTGCGCAATCAAGGGTTCGACAAGATGACCAAAACTTCCCTACTTGCTCGCCTTGCCAAAATCGAACCACACGTGAATCGTCTCATCCAAAACCGTCAAGCAGAGGCGGCCATGGAAGACAAAGAACTGGTTGTCTCAAAATCTAGTAAAGAAGCTCGTGAAGCTGAATTGCTCGACATTATTCAAGTTAAACTTCCAGCAATCAAAGAAGCGATTCAAGTGGCTAAAGAGCACGGCGACTTGCGTGAAAATTCTGAGTACAAGATGGCTCGCCAAGACCACGACACCCTCGTGGCTCGTCGCGGCGAATTAGAAACCATGCTCAAAAAAGCTCGTGTGACCGACTTCAGTGAAGCTAATTACGACACCATCTCCGTCGGTTCAGTCGTCAAGTTGCAGCGTGATTCAGATAAAAGCGAAATCACTTATACGATTCTTGGCGCTTGGGATGGTCAGCCCGAAATCAATATTTTGGCCTACACTTCCCCACTGGCACGCCAATTCCTAAACAAGAATTTAGGCGAATCCTTTACCACGAATATTAAAGGTAAGACCGAAACTTGGAAGGTTCTATCGATTGCTCGCTGGGTCGATAAGAAGTAAGTCTATTCCCCTTCGGACACGAAGAAGCCTCCTTTTGGAGGCTTCCTCTTTTGACATACCCGCAACAGGCCCACAAGGTAGAGGTATGCCTAATCCATGGGAATCCTTGCGCCTTTTGGCGGACCCCACGCGAGCGAGAATATTATTTTTACTTTCGCGCGGCGAAATTTCTGTGGGTGAATTGCAAGAGATATTGGGTATGCGCCAATCTCGCATCTCTACCCACCTCGCTCTTTTACGTAAAGCGGGCTTAGCTAGCGACCGTCGGGATGGGAAAAATTCTTTTTACGCTCTAACGGATAACTTGCCGAACGGCGTGCAAAAAATAATCGATGCGGCCATCCAGGCCACGGCACAAGATGCCCTTACTCAAGCAGACTTAAGAGCCCACAAACGGTTGATTGAAAAAAGACGTCGTCGCACGGAACAACATTTCAACCTCATCGCTGATCGATTGGGTAAAACCTATTGCCCAGGTCGTTCTTGGGAATCGATTGGGCAAATGCTCCTCCTCCTAACTCCTAAGGTTAAAATTGCTGATCTTGGTGCAGGCGATGGTACGCTCTCGCGACTTCTAGCGAGACAAGCTGAATTTGTTCATTGCATCGACAACTCTCCGCGCATGGTCGAACTCGGACGAGCCTTGGCCAAGAAAGAACAGATAAAAAATATCGATTATCTTTTGGGAGATATCGAAAAAGTACCTTTACCCGATAGTAGCGTGGATCTTGTACTCCTCAGTCAGGCTCTGCACCACGCTGAAAACCCCAAAAAAGCCATCGGTGAGGCCTACCGAATTCTCAAACCCAGCGGAAGAGTCCTTATCCTCGACCTTAGGGCTCATCGTTTTGAAAAAGCCAGAGAACTCTATGCCGACCGCTGGCTAGGTTTTAAGGAAAACGACCTCCACGACTGGCTAGGGGAGGCAGGGTTTAACCGCTCAGAAGTGAGAATTGTAGCCAAGGAAACCCAAGAACCAGGCTTCGAAACCATTCTTGGCACAGCGGTAAAGCCTATCCGATAAGCCTCAGGCAAAGACACCCCCTCATCCTAGGGTAAACTATTCGATTTTAAGTTCCTTATTGCTTGGCAAGTGGCAGCGGAAAAAGCATTTTAGGGCTCTCTCTACTTTTAGAGTCATCTCTCATC
>RFOO01000117.1 GCA_009926645.1 bacterium
TTTAGAACGGCTGATGAAAAACGATGGATGTCCGCCTGGGTTGATCATTTTAAACGCGGTGGTGCAAATCCTCCGTCTGGACCTAAATTGTATTTATTCTCTACCGATCAGCCTCCACCTCCTGTGCTTATCGACTGCGTAAAAGCTTCGAAAGGTAAATTAACGATGGTTAAGTGGTTATTGACTGGGGGTAATCCACCAGAAAATCCTGAGGACGAAGAATACTAAGTTTCTGGATAAGGTTTCCCTGAAGTTATCTCAAAAATATAGGGGCTTTGTGTTAGGTCATAGACCTTAACTTAGCCCTCTTGTTGATGGCTGTTTTTTCAGCAGTTCGGGGCGATGCCCTCGATCCTTCTGCTTCGTGCCCGCCAGTCCAGCCGTTCCTGGACAGGTTTAATTTTTTCGACAGCTCTTCACCTTATTTTAATTATGTTAGCAGCGTGGTGGGTTTTGAGTTCTCGAACGCCGACACCCAGGCCACCCGACCCAGAATGTTTTGTCGCAGCTTCAGGTTCGGCTCCCTCTTCTGGTTTAGCTTCTTCGAGTTATGCAGTGAATCATCCTCCTAAGGCACATCAATCCATACAGAGAATTGCGGTCAATCTTCCCTCCTCCACTGTTGCCCTACCGAGTTTTTCATCTCCCGAGACTTCAGCCATCAACTCCCTATCTATAGTTCATAGTATCGGTGGAGGAGGAAAGGGGAGAGGATTGTCGTTTGGTAGTTTGGTTGGTCAGCGACATTTTATGGGTCGGCCTGTTTTAGGAGCGAGCATTCAGGCCCAACGTGTTGCGGTTTATCTCGATTGCTCGGGCTCGATGCGACCCTACTTACAAAGAGTATCACAGGAAATTAAATCTCAGTATCCTGACGCAGATATTTTTCAGTTTGATGGGGCAAGAATCGTAGCCTTGGAGGGTGTCGTTGTTTATGGAAAACAGTTTCGCGGAAATGCGCCGAAACTAACTGAGGCTCCTTCGCCTACGGTAGAGACCGAATTAACGGAGGCGGGTAAGCAACTGTTTCGCCAGCTAAGGAGTTATTGCGAAAAAGGCTCCTTGGGTGCTTGGTTGGATCGAGTGCTGGGGGAGCCCTATGATGCCCTTGTTGTTTTTTCCGATTTTCAAGACGGCGTACGAGTTTATGACGAATCAGACAAAAGGGCACCGAAGTTGGTCTATTCTGACAGTACTTACCGTCCTGTGGGCACTCAATTACCCCCAGGATTATGGCAAAAACGTTGGTTGGAGCTCTTTCGTCAAGGGTCCAAGGGTAAAGGGCCCAAACTCTATCTTTTTTCCATACAGCAATCTCCACAGCCATTTTTACAGGCCTGCGTTGAGGCTTCGGGCGGGGCTTCGGTTGACGTCAGTTGGTTGCGTTCCACGCATCGTTCGGCGAAACCATAATACCTTGGCGGTTGCGCCGTGCATGGAAAGGCTTTGCATAAAGGAATGGTGACGTTTTCCGCCGAATATCGTGCTCAGTTTTCCGATACCGATGCTGCCGGTATCATACACTTTTCTACGATTTTTTTCTGGGCCGAAGCAACCGAGGAGGCTCTCTTTCGTTCATTGCAAATTCCTTTTTTAAAATCGGATGGAACTAAACTTTCGGGTTACCCTCGAGTACGAGTTGAATGTGATTATCTTTCGCCCATTCATCGCGAGGAAGTCGTAACAGTTCAGATAAAACCAATCGAAATTTCGGACAAGAAATTGGTTTGGGGATTTTCTGCTACAGTGCAAAATCGTCCTGTCGCCCAAGGAACATTAACCACCGTTTATGCTTGGCGTGAAGGTCAGGGGCCGATGACTGCGGCTCTCATTCCTTTGGATGTTAAAAATGCCTTACAGCGTCATTTTAAGATTTAGTTAACAACTCCTCCCTTTGCCATTCATGAGTGGTTTGGTAATCCATAATTTTTCTCACAACTTTTTAGGCACGCCTTTCTGGATTCGAGTTGCCGATGAGGATTACGCCTACGCACAACAGGCTACTTCAGCGATTTTTTATCACTTAAATACCCTTTTACCACAAATTGATGTCCATGAGGTCGATGGACCGATGACAGGAATTAATCAAATGCCCTTGGGTGGATTGGTGCCAGTAGGGGATCATTTTAAGGATCTCTGGGGCTTTGCTGAACGCCTTAAAGTTATGTCGAATGGGGCTTTTGATGTTTCAGGCGGTAAGGTTTTTTCGTTTTTAGAAAAAGCGAATGGAGAAATTCCAACAGATTCTTCTGAGTTTGGAGAGCTTTTCGAGTCGGTTGGAAAAACAGAGTGGAGTTTATCGGGAAATGAATTTTGCCGAATTCAGGGTGATGCGGTCATTGATTTTTCGGCCCTCGTTAAAGGTTATCTTTGTGACGTAGCCGCTGACTTATTAGAAAATCGATGGGGAATTCACCGTGCACTTATTTTGGCCGGGGGAAACAGGGTGCTAGCTCTGGATTCCCCAGAGGGTACCTCTGGTTGGCGTTTAGGCATTGGCGAAAATCAGCAAATTTTCCTTTCGCGTTCAGCCATGGTAACCAAATTCGGGGCTCAGTCCTCCTCTCATCTCGTTAATCTTTTAACTCGTGAAATCGTTCGATCACTTCAGCCATTACGTGTTTTAGCCAAAGAAGCGATGCAGGCTGAAGGGCTTTCTTGTGCTTGGGCCTTGATGACTCCCTCGCAAGTTGAAGCGAATCTTTTAACCAATCCCGATTGGGGAGTTTGGTGGGCTGATCATACTCGCCGAGGATTGGCGCAAAAGTTGAAGCCGACTCCCTTGTCTGCTTCTTCCTAGTTATTGACGTGTTAGGAGACTCTCGATGTCCACTTGGAGTTTGTCGCGATTTTTGGAAAAGAGGTATGTATCCGAGGCCACGCACTGAAGTGCCTCTTGTAGCATTTCTTTAGGTGGACGCCGTGTGCTCATGAGGCGACGCAGGTAGATTTCAATATCGGCTGCGACCTCGGGGTGATCCAGTTTGAGTTTAACAATTTGTAATAGTAGAGGCTGATTGATTTCATTCATTAGGTGGGCCTGAATCAGCATATTGTTAGCCTCCCAGTAGCGTTTGGCTTTGATAAGTTTTTTGCCAGAGGCGATGAGCATTTTAGGGGGCACCGACTTATTCTGCATCAGCTTTTGCAGATTAATGGAGCCGATTTCGGTTTGATTGTCGGCGAAGAAGGCCACCGTGCGAATAGCATCTAAAGCGATACGTGTATCCGCTGGCCACTGTTCGCGATCGATAGATTTAATCAGTTCATCCGTTAAGGTAATCGCTTCGTGACTGCGATTGGCGTTAATTAAGCATTCAGCATGAGTTAAACTGAATTTAATTCGATTAGGGAAGCGTCGCTCTTCCGCCCAGCGAAGAAGGCGAGCGCTCAGTTCGGTGTCGGCTACCGAATTGGCATAGAGAGCTAGACCGATCAGTGCTTCATCATTACGACCAAACTCACGAAAGATGCGTTCGATAATCTCTGTGCGTTTTTTAAGATTCTCCGGTCCAGGAAGCAAATGAAGCGATTGGATGATGGGCGCAGGATTTTTGGGGGATTGAATGGCAAGTATATCGAGACAGTCTCGAGAGCCTTTGAGATCACCCAAATCCTTGAGCCAGGTGGCCTTGACCTCGAGCAACTTGCTGATAGCGGGGTAGTCCTTGATAATTCTATTCAACTGCCCGAGGGCCTCATTTTGATCTTCTGTCTCCCAGGTAATTTGAGCTCGAAGGAGTGCTCCATCGGGAATGGTTTCTAACTGATATTTTTTAATCAGTTGGGAGGCTTCTTGATAATTACCGCGGAAAAAATTGGCTTGGGCTTGGGCTAATTTAAGTTGTTCCGCAATCGCTGGGTTCAGATTCGGAAGGGCCAGGTATTTTTTGGCACTTTGGATGACGCGACTATCTTGGTCTAACATGAAGCAACGATAGAGGTAGGCTTCAAATTGACTGGGGTCATCGAGAGCAAAATCGAGAGACTGTTCGAGAATGGTGTAGGCATCCAGAGGTCGACCAATGACAAAGTAGAGTTCTGCACAGCGTTGTTGAGCCCAGGAGTTTTTGGGGGAAAGCATTGCTCCAGTACCGATGTATTTGGCGAATTCAGGAAAATCGCCACGCTCTAAAGCAGCCTTAGCAATACTGACAAAGTATTCTCCTTTATGTTGAAGGTGAGCAATACGTCCGTAGGATTCGCCTTCTTTATAATCGATAATCTTTTGACGTTCACGTCGTGCAATCTCTTCGCGAGTCAGTGGTAAATTTATAATATTATTAACAAATGTTTCGGGTAAATAAAGATAGGCATCGGCTCGGCGAATCGTGGGAATGCCCCACATATAGCGTTCGCGAAAATAAAAGATTTCGGAAGAAACTAACCAATAGAGGATGAGTGCAAAGGGAGCAATTTGCAGAATGCGTTTCCAGTTAAGACGATAGACTTTATTTTGATATCCGACCTGCTCGATTGTAATCATGCCGAGCAAAATGCTACGAGACCTCTTATCGTAGGGGTCGCTACCGTAGACATATTGGCCATAGTTTGGCATGGGGTGTATTGATTTAAATCACCCTGCTTTTTCTAGCAAGAGCGGACTCCCCTTAATGTCAGAGGAATTCAGCCAATTCTTTCCAAGAATGAACCGGGGGAAGACAGGTATTTCCTATGCAAATAGCCCATTCTTTTGCTGAATGATGGATAAGAAAGAGTGGTCGGTAGGGTCTTTGATGGGCTGGGGTTTTTTCGTTACCACAGAGGGCTTGTTGGCATTC
>RFOO01000118.1 GCA_009926645.1 bacterium
TTCTTCGACTTCTTCGCCATTGGCATTGGTTTGCGGGGTGGGGTCAGGGTCGTGAAGGTGTTCGTGAACTCCTTGTAGATTTTCGCCCTGCCAAACCAAGGGTACTTCGGGCGCGTTAGCCATGCGGAAGATGGCGAGGCCTTTGCCAACCGTGAGAAGCTGTCTGAGGTGGCGTCGGGAAAGAGGGAGAAGGCCTTGTAGTTTTCCGTTACAAAGATTTTCAAGAATGGCTAAAAAGAAAACCGTATCGGACTCCATCGTCCATGCCTTGGTGCGATCAATGTTTTCTGGGGCAATTTGTACGCCATCGATGCGTAGTTCCAGACGGCAGATAATTTCATCGCGTTGTGCGGCGACAGGGATGTTTGGAGGAATGATGAAACGAACTTCAATCGGGGTTCCTCGAGGTGAAAGGTTGACTGAACGTAGACGAGGACCAGAAGAGGCAGGGGAGTTATCCGATTTGCCATTTTTAGCGGACGACTCTTTAGGTTCGGTATTTGAGGGTGGTGTGCTGGGTGCCTCGACCGCTTTATCTTTTAGTTGAATGTAGCCCTCTTTCGCCGCGAGAGCGAGATAGGCAGCGACCGAGTGGACGCAAAGTTTGCGTTTTACCGCAGACACGTCACAGCCACATTCATTGCGTTGGAATGTGATGGAACGGATATTCCAGCGAGCTTCGCGGGACTCTTTTCCGTCATCAACGAGTGCCTCCACGCAAGGGAAGGACCAGAGGGCTTTCTTTACTTTTCCATCGATAACGAGTTGTTTGGCTTGGAGTACAGTGGCGCCTCCAGCCAAATCAATGAGCTCGTCTTCTGAGATATTGGGCAGCGGTTGTCGCGGCGCCATGGGTTGTTGTGCGATGAAAGGTGCACTTTAAAAGTGCACCAAGAATAAGAATTTGGGGAAAGACAGTTCGTCTTTTAAAGGACGACGTCTTGGCTCGTAACCTCAGGGTGCATCTCAAAGATGCCTACCGGGGTGGTCGGACCTGTCATTACAATGGAGAAGTCGGGCCCGATGCCAATGATAATCTTTCCGCCGGGCATATGAACCGTCAAATCAGCGTCGACTAGACCCATTTTACGGGCCACAGCGGCTGAAGCCGAGGAGGAGGAGCCCGAAGCGAGGGTGTACCCAGCACCCCGTTCCCAAATTTCAATTTGTACGTTCTTCCGATCCACAATCTTCATAAACTGAACATTGGTGCGATTGGGGAAGTTGGCGTGTTTCTCGAGATGGGGTCCGTAGGTTTTTGCTAAATCGGGAGTTAAATGATCCACAGGAATAACACAGTGGGGGTTTCCGACTGTGGCGGCCCAATATTTAAAGGTTTTATCGAGAACGGTGATTTCTTCTCCCAGTACTTCGCGGTCGGGTCCAACGTGTGGAATCGTGGGAGCGCGGAAAGAAACTTTGCCCATTTCAACACGGATGCGCGAACCACCCTCAAAGACGGTACAGCCGACTAAACCGCCGAGAGTATGTACCTTAAATTCTTCACCTTCTTTAATACGTTTGGTTTCGAGTAGGTGACGGCAAAAGATACGAATACCATTTCCCGATTTTTCTGCTTCGGAGCCGTCGGGATTGAGGATGCGTAAACCCAATGAGCCATCGTTACGAGCGATTGGTCCATAGAGAATACCGTCCGATCCTAATCCAAAATGACGATGGCAAACCTTGCGAATGGATTCAGCCGAAAATAAAGTGGGGCAGTCCTTGGGCTCCAGGACGAGGTAATCATTTCCGAGGGCGTGATACTTGGCAAAACGCATGAGGCAAGGGTTGGGGTGTTTTGGCAGGCTTGCAAATTGAAAACTTGCCCAAGGTCACTTATCCCCGATCCAAGGAGCGATAATGAATGGCTTCTAAAAGATGTTCCGTCGCGATGCGCTCGGCTCCGGCAAGGTCAGCAATCGTGCGAGCGACTCGTAGAATTCGGTCGTAGGCTCGAGCGGAAAGCGATAGTTTTTCCATCGCCTGCTGCAGTAAGTCACCTTGTGCACGTTCAAGAGCACAGTAGTTACGCAAATCATTTCCACTGAGCAATGCATTGCAGGTAATGGTGCGTTCGCGAAATCGGGCCTGTTGTATCGCGCGGGCTGATTCGATGCGTTGACGCATAATGGCTGAAGATTCACCGGGTTGAGCGGATCGCAGTTCATCGAGCGAGAGTGCGGGGGCTTCGATTTGGATGTCGATTCGGTCTAACAAAGGTCCAGAAATTTTCGCACGGTATCGTTGGATGCTAACCGTCGAACACCGACAGTCTTTTTGCCGATCGCCTAAATGACCACAGGGGCAGGGGTTCATTGCCGCAACTAACATGAGGCGAGAGGGTAGAGTGACTTTACCTGCGGCACGTGAAACAGTTACCTGACCGTCCTCCAACGGTTGGCGTAGGACTTCCAGTGCACTGCGACGAAATTCAGGAAGCTCATCCAGAAAGAGGACGCCACGATGGGCGAGTGAAACCTCTCCTGGGCCGGGAATACTTCCACCTCCAATAAGTCCGATATCACTAATGGTGTGGTGAGGTGAACGGAAGGGTCTTCGCCAGTTTTTAGTGCCCAGTGGTAAGGCCATTCCTGCCGCCGAATGCACCATCAGGATTTCTAAAAACTCCGAGGCAGTCGGTGTGGGAAGGATGGTAGGGATTCTTTTGGCAATGAGCGATTTGCCTGAGCCCGGGGGGCCGAGAATGAGAAGATTATGTCCTCCAGCGGCGGCTACCTCAACGGCTCGGCGAACTTTTAATTGTCCTTTAACTTCTGAAAAATCAGGACCATCTTCATCGATGCCGTGAGAGGGTAAGGGAGATTGTGTCGCAAGGGGTTGGTAGCGGGCATCGCCCGAAAGAAATCGAAGTGCCCCATCGAGGGAATCGACCGGTATGGAGTCGATTCCACTTACCAGTGAAGCTTCCTCGGCCGATTGACGAGGTAGGATGACCCCTTGAAGGTTTAATTTCTTGGCTAATAGCGCAATGGCTACGCCTCCTTTGACTGGGCGAGTTCCTCCGCTTAAGCCCAATTCACCAGCGATGAGGAAACGTGATAAACGTTCCTTGTTAATTTGACCAGTGGCTGCTGCCATCCCAATCGCAATCGGCAAATCGTACATTGATCCTTCTTTCCGCAAATCTCCTGGTGCGAGATTGATGGTAGTCTTGGTTTCATAACCTCGTAGCCCAGTATTTTGCAGAGCTGAAAGAACACGGTCTTCCGATTCTTTGACTCCTTTGTCGGGAAGTCCTACGATTTCGAGGGTTGGTTCGCCTCTTTCGCCTGTATTGACCTCAACCTCAACGGGGACAGCCTCGACACCGACTAGGGCAGCAGAATGAAGTGACGCAAACATCCCTCCAGCAGTGATTTGATTTAATTTTCAATCAATGGCATTAGAATAGGGGGTTTTCCTTAAAAGGGCGGGCTGGGGAGGAAAATTTTTATCATTATTTCTGTTGGAACTCTTGTTCTCAATCCTTTGTCTTATTCGCTGACTGTATGCGGGTATTTCTACAACTATTTCTTTGGGGTGGAATTGCGACCCTCCCTTTATGGGGTCAACAAGCCAAGCCTACTCCGACGACGGAGAAGACATTGCCGCCTCTGGCGCCCTTTTTGGAAAAGCATTGTTCGGAGTGTCATGATGCGGACACGAAGAAAGGAGACTTTGATATCACCGCTTTGAAGATGGAATTAACGAAGTCTGAAAATTTCGCTGAGTGGGTAAAAGTTTTTGATCGGACAAGTTCTGGTGAAATGCCCCCAGCAAAAAAGCCACGACCCAAGGCCGACGAATCTCAAGCCTACTTGAACGGATTAGCGAAGCAGTTGGCTAGTTTTGATAACGACCGCATCAATCGCTATGGCCGGAGCACTCAGCGTCGGATGAATCGATTTGAGTACGAAAGTACATTACGTGATTTATTGCAGGCACCTTGGCTGCAAATTCGTGAATCATTACCAGAGGATTCAGAAAAATATCGTTTTAATAAATCAGGCGAAGCTTTAGACGTCTCTCACGTTCAATTGGGCCGTTACCTCGCTGTCGCTGATGAAGCCTTACGTGCCGTGGTTGTGCCTTATTTAACTAAGCCTGAGGTAACCACGAAGCGCTATTATGCACGCGATCAGTATGCCTACATCGTTCCCATGTTTACGCACAGGGAATTTATGGGATCGGTGGAACGCGGGACTTTTCCCACTCTAGGATTTGAGGCTCAGCGTGAAGTCCGTTTGAAACAAGCTCCACTCACCGTTGGCAAAGATAATCCGACTCAACGTGCGCTGGAAGGCTTTGGTATGGTAGCAAGTACTTACGAACCCTTGGAGCCTCATTTTACGGCTTCGTTCATTAAGAATCCAGGTCGATACAAAGTGAAAATTTGTGGTCACTCGATTTGGGTCGGACCTGGAAGCGAGGGAAGATGGTATGTTCCCAACTTCGATAAAGTGTCGAAAGGTCGACGTCCTGAGCCCGTTACCATTTATGCACGTGGGGCCCATGTCTTGCGACGACTGGCGAATGCCGATTTAGGAGTGGAGCCTACGACCTTTGAATTCGAGGCCGATTTACGTTTGGGTGAGACTATCCAAGTTGACCCTGTTCGTTTCTTCCGATCGAGACCTGGTCCCAATAATAAAGTCTGGTGGCAGAATCCATTAGCCGAACGCGATGGCCAGCCTGGATTAGTCATGCGCTGGGTTGAAATTACAGGTCCCTTTTATG
>RFOO01000119.1 GCA_009926645.1 bacterium
ACCTTTGGGGACAATCGCAAAGCCGCTGCCCTTGGTGCTGAGTTACGCTTTACCTCCAAGGCGGTCAAAGCCGATGATACCCTCAATCGCCTAGAAAAGGAACTCGCCGAGTCCGAAGTCCTAGCCAATGAATCCGACCCCGAAATCCGACGGATGGCCGAGGATGAAATCAAACGACTAACCCCTGAAGTCGAAAAGGCACGCGAGCAACTCGTGCGGGCCATCGTGCCACCTAATCCCGATGATTCACGAAATGCCCTGATTGAAATTCGAGCAGGCACTGGCGGGGAGGAAGCTTCACTATTCGCTTCGGAGTTACTGAGAGCCTATACCCGTTTTGCGGAAAAGAAGGGGTGGAAACATGAACTCTTATCCCTTTCTCATAGCGATTTAGGCGGAGTGCGTGAAGCCGTTCTTCTCGTCGAAGGCGAGGGAGCAACTGCACTTTTAAGACACGAAGCTGGCGTGCATCGCGTACAACGCGTTCCCGCGACCGAGGCTTCAGGTCGAGTTCACACCTCGGCTGCCACGGTGGCAGTTCTTCCTGAAGCCGAGGAAGCTGAAGTTGTACTCAAGCCCGAGGACTTAGAAATGTCTGTCGCACGAGCCAGCGGTGCGGGCGGACAGCACGTGAACAAAACCGAATCTGCCGTTCAGATTATTCATAAACCAACAGGGCTAATGGTCTACTGCGCCGACGAACGCTCGCAATTACGCAACCGCCAAAAAGCCCTTCGCGTCCTGCGTTCACGCTTACTCGATTTAACCCGTAGCAAAGAACGAGAAGCCCGAGCCGATGCCCGTAAAACCATGATTGGGTCAGGAGACCGCTCGGAGCGAATTCGCACTTATAATTTCCCGCAAAACCGCATTACCGATCACCGCATTGATCGAACGGTCCACGGCATCGAACAAGTTCTGGAGGGAGATTTAGATGAACTGGTCGATGCCCTCTACGAAGCGGATTTACGCAGTCGGGCCGAGGCAATTACTCGCCCTTCAGCGTAAAGGTTCCGCGGTTACCGTTGATAATAAACTTACCACGATCGGGAACTCCATCGTCTAATCGTTCATCGACTAACTGAAGAATACGTCGGGTAGAAACACCCGAATCAGCTGCCTCAAACACAACAAAGGCTTTATCTTTACCCGCTGAAGAATCAGCGACAAATCGCCATGTACCGGGGACAGCGCAATTTTCCAAAGGCCGGCGTATCGCGGCAGAAAAATTGTAAGCCTGCACATCGGCTGGCGGATTTTTCAAATCGAAAGAAGCAGGCCATGCCTCTTTTTCTAAACGATATTGAATAAGCGGCTTACGACACTTTCGAAAGACTTCGGCCACCTCATCGACCCGCAAATGATCGCGCAAAACAAACCCAAAGGAAATCGATAATCCGATAAAAATTGCGAATCCAGCCCACATACCGATATCAAACCACAGGGGGGATGAGGGGGCTTTGATGATTTCAGGAACTTTGGGACTTGAGTCGGACATTGCGACGATGCCCGAGCATCCCCAACTTTGGCAGTCATTCAAGCCTTGAAGCATTCATTAAACGCTTTCATCCCAAAAACTCTGTTTTGTCTATGACCCCTGATTACATCCAACGTTTTGCAGGCATTGGCCGTCTCTATGGTCAAAAGGGCTTAAAGCATTTATCCCAAAGCCATTTTATGGTGGTGGGACTTGGAGGAGTTGGCTCTTGGGCAGCGGAAGCCTTGGTGCGCTCAGGAGTGGGAAATCTTACTCTTATCGATGGCGATACTGTCTGTATTTCAAACACCAACCGACAACTCCACGCGACCACAACCAACTACAACCAACTAAAGACCGTCGCCATCGCTCAGCGTGCTCAAAGCATTAACCCAGAAATTCAAATTCAAACGAAAGAGACCTTTGCTGGACGCAATAACGTTGGTGATTTATTGGCTGATTTTAATGGCGTCATCATTGATGCCATCGATGCTCTTTCTCCTAAATGCTGTCTAATCAACGAAGCTTATCACAAAAAAATTCCATTGGTCAGCGTAGGCGGTTGTGCAGGTCGAATGGATATTACGCGCATTAAAGTCACCGATCTAACCGCCTCACGCGATGACCCCTTGTTAATGCTGGTCCGAAAAAGACTTCGGCAAAACTTTGGTTTCCCCCGTAAAGGCAATTTCAATATTTCTGCGATTTGGTCCGATGAGCCGTTTGTCCAACCAACGGATTGTGCCGATTTACCTGGAGGAGAAATCCCCGAAGGAGAAGATTTACATCCGAATTGCGAATGGGGATACGGCACGGCGGCTCACCTCTCCGGAAGTTTTGGTTTAGCGGCAGCTGGCGAAGCCATTCGCCTCAGCCTTTTAGCGATGCAGAAATAGTCGTTTAAAATTTTTCAACGTTTCAGCAGCTGCAACCTCTGGGCTGATTCCGCGCGTTATCGCTAACTCTCGATTATTAATGATTAAATTTGAGGGATGATTGCACTCCGATCCATCGGGAGCAGGTGGCAAGGAATGCTGTCGAAATTCAGGAGCGGGACACAACGCCGGCGCATCTGTCTCAATTAAAATACGCTCTAGGGGAATCGCCGAAGTGAATTGCTGGCGAAGGTGAATTTTCCGTGGCTGCAAATGGTGTGCACTAAAAGAAAAATAAGCTCCCCGTGAGACAAGCTCGGGCACTAATTCCACTGGGCCATTCCAGCTGTGCATTAAAAACCCTCGTTTCGGTAAAGCATCGCGACGCAAAATGCCCAACAAGGGCTCTATCGCTTTTACACAATGAATACTAACTGGGCGGCCTAGCTCTACAGCCATAGCCAGTTGTGCACGTAGCACTTTTTCCTGAGCGACGAT
Source organism: bacterium (assembly GCA_009926645.1). GTDB lineage: Bacteria > Verrucomicrobiota > Verrucomicrobiia > Opitutales > UBA953 > UBA953. Next base: position 2,851 of record RFOO01000119.1, read on the forward strand.
ATGATGATCTTTTACCCACTGATCCAAACCTACTTCACCAAGTGTCGCCTCGGGCGTTGAAACGAGAAACCGGTGCAAGCTTTCCAGCCAATCAGGTGGAGCGGAAGGCACATCCCAGGGATGCAGGCCAAAGGCTGGCAAATTTCTGGGGTCACGTTGAAATAAGGCCAGTACATCAGGCCAATCCGCTGGTGCACTGCCATTAACCATCGCCCATGTCACTCCCTCGCGCCGAGCTTGTTCAACCGCCGAGTAGGGCAACTCGGCGAATTGATAATGACAATGGGCATCAGCGAACTCCATTTTGGGCAAGCTCCTCTACCTTTTGTAAAAACTCTTGTCTCCAATGATAATGAAGCAAAAGCGAGGGGTCATCGTGACCTAAAAGTCTCAGCGCCCAATAGAGCGCCTCGATTGAAGCTAATCCCTGACAGGGATCCTTTGCTGCTTTATTTCTCCTTGGATAGGCGGTCGAGAGCGCAGGTAGCGAACGAGGGACTGGCTGACCGACAATGCGTTTTCGCATCAGAGGAATGTGTTTCCAATTAGCATCCAGTAACAGCAATTGTCTTCCGGCATCGGCGGAAGATAAAAGAGGAGCCCCAACCTCGAGCAAAATCATGCCCGTACCATCGAAAACCAAGTCACCTTGGGCGGTTAGGAAATGGAATTCAGACCTACCAACGATTGGTTGGAGTGTGCACTTCGCCAAATTTTCATCGGGATGCCGGAGAATGGTCGCTAAAATAGACACTCGTTGAATCGTAAGAACGAAACCCTTCGCTCACAATGCAGAAACCGATGGCTTCTCCTTGCCCAACTGTCTGCCTCTTCTCTATCTATAGTTAAAGATAAGATGAAAACGCCCCCCTTGCCCAAGGAAGCCTTGATGACCGTAACCGGTCTCCCCTTCCCTTTAAAAGCCAAAGGCAAAGTGCGTGAAGTCTTTGATTTAGGAGAAAATTATCTCATCGTCGCAACCGACCGCCTGTCGGCATTCGATGTCGTGATGCCCAATGGCGTTCCTGGTAAAGGAATTCTTTTAACGCAAATTAGTCTGTGGTGGTTTGAACAAGCCAAAGAAATTTTTCCAACTCACTTGGTTCCGCATCACCTAGAGAGTTTAACGAAAGCCCTCCGCGGCCATGAGGCACTGATTCCTCGATCCATGCTGGTAAGGAAATTAAAGCCTCTTCCCGTTGAAGCCGTTGTTCGTGGCTATCTCGCTGGCAGTGGTTACAAAGAATACCTTCGCTCGGGAGCGATTCTCGATCATCAACTGCCCTTGGGCCTGACCGATGGATCTAAATTGCCTAATCCTATCTTCACTCCTTCAACCAAAGCAGCCGAAGGTCATGATGAAGCGATTACTCGCCAACGTTGTTCAGAAATTTTAGGCGAAAGTATTTACCGCAAAGTCCATGATGCCTCGATTGCTCTTTATGAAATGGGGGCAAAGCGTGCGGCTAAAGCAGGAATCATTTTAGCCGATACCAAATTTGAATTTGGTACAGCTGCCGATGGCTCTTTGGTTTTAATTGATGAAGTTTTAACGCCCGACTCTTCGCGCTATTGGCCAGCCAAAACCTGGCAACCAGGTCGTGCTCAACCTTCTTACGATAAACAATTCGTTCGCGACTGGCTCGAGTCTCAACCTTGGAATAAGACCGCACCTGGACCACGATTACCCGATGAAATCGTCGCCAAAACGCAGGCCCTTTATGCGGAATGTCTCGAGCAACTGACCGCGTAAGACACGCCTGAACTAAAATCCGCTTTTGATTAAATCAAAAACCTGCGTCGAGGATAACTCCTGAGGTAGCGTCGTTTTCGCTTCGACAATACAAACAGGCCAATCCAAGGAATCCTC
>RFOO01000120.1 GCA_009926645.1 bacterium
TCTTTTAACCAATCCTGAGTGCCGAGAGGTTCATGTCTTTGGCAGCGCGGATCCCGAATGGGGCGAGCGTATTGTGGCGTGCATTGTGGGAGATAAAAATCAAGCGAAGGCCTTAATCGAAACAGCCCAAACACTGCCTCCGTTCGCACGCCCTAAAGATTATCTTTTTGTAACCAAGATACCTTTGGACGATCGCGGAAAGTTTGATCGCCGAACGGCGGAGAAACTTCTGCGCGGTTAAGATCGAACGGCACGCCAAACACGCAGACAAGACTCCACCAGTGCAGGAAATTCCGCGAGTGGGACTTGGCTTGGGCCATCGGAAATCGCTTTTTCAGGATGCGGATGAGTCTCCATAAACAATCCATCTGCACCCGCCGCTAGCGCGGCCTTGGCTAGCACGGGGACATATTCTCGCTGACCTCCCGAAGAACCTCCAGCCGCCCCCGGCAATTGTACGGCATGTGTTGCATCCATAATCGTCGGATGTCCAAACCCTGCCATAATAGGGAATGATCGCATATCGACGACGAGGTTTTGGTAACCAAAAGTCGTGCCACGATCGGTCTGCCAAATTTCTGCGGCACGCGCGCCAGTTAATTTATCAACAACAAAACGCATTTCAAAAGGCGAAAGAAATTGGCCTTTCTTTACGTTAACGCACTTACCTGTTTTTGCGGCAGCCACCAAGAGATCCGTCTGCCGACACATAAAAGCTGGGATTTGGAGTACATCAACAACTTGGCCGACCGCTTCGCACTGCTCGGGTCCATGGATATCGGTCAGGACTTTAAATCCATAATCTTTTTTTACCATCGCAAGCAACTCAAGGCCTGCCTTCATTCCCGGTCCACGGTCACCTCCGAGCGAAGTTCGATTCGCTTTGTCGTAGGAACCTTTGAAAATAATATTTAATTCAGGGAAACGGGCGCCGAGCGTTTTTAGTTCTTGAGCTACCGTGCGACAATTAGACTCCGACTCGAGTGAACAGGGCCCAGCAATGAGTAAGAGGCGACGCTTATCGTGAATCATGTCTTCTTTTAAAGACGAAATGCCCTCGAGGGCGAGCCGTAACCTAGCCTTTGCGACCAAGCCATTTTAAAACTTGGGCAAGGGATCGTGTGTTAAAGACCTGTTCGGATGTTAACCAACCCTTCCGCCCCACCCGCACACCACTCGCGACGAAATCGAGTTCGCCCGTAGCATGAGCATCAGGGTTTATAGCACAAAGCACCCCTTTTTCGGTAGCCCTTCGCCACCAACGCCAATCCATATCTAAACGTCGTGGATTAGCATTGAGTTCAATAATCGTTTCGTTGGCCGCGGCAGCATCAATAATCTTATCAATATCTAAAGCGTAAGGTTCACGTTTATTAATCAAACGACCCGTAAGATGCCCAATCATATCGACCTGTTCATTTTCAATCGCGCGAATAATTCGCGCCGTTTGTGCATCGCGTTCAAGAGTGAAGAGCGTATGGACCGAGGCGACAACGACATCGAGTTCGGCCAATAAATCATCATCAAAATCTAAGGATCCATCGCGCAAGATATCAACTTCACTCCCCGAGAGGACGCGAATTTTGTATTTGCCCGAACGATTAAGTTTCTGGATTTCGTCGATTTGCTTAGCCAAGCGCTCTTCATCTAAGCCATGAGCTTGAAAGCTTGACTTCGAGTGATCGGCGATGCCCAAATATTCCCAGCCGCGCTTCTCCGCTGCTTCCGCCATTTTTTCTAAAGTGTCCATGCCATCCGAAGCCGTGGTATGGTTATGAAATACACCTTTAATGTCCGACATCTCAACGAGACGCGGAAGATGATGGGCCAATGCCGCCTCAATTTCTCCACTGCCCTCACGGAGTTCAGGCGGAATCCAAGGTAGTCCTAAGGCTCGAAAAACTTCCTCTTCACTCTTGGCTACAGGCACTGCAACACTGTCATCCAACGATTTCAGCCCCCATTCGCTCATACTTAACCCATGCGCTAGGGCTCGATGGCGCATGGCGACATTATGATCCTTGGATCCCGTAAAATGATGCAAAGCAAAATAAAACTGGGCGAGAGGAACGACGCGCAAATCGGCCTGCAAGCCAGAAGCAAATCTCACGCTGGACTTAGTTTCTCCTTTTGCGGTGACTTCTTTAACCCCTGGAAAAGAAGTAAACCAATCCATCACTGGACCTGGATTTTCCGCTGCGACTAAGAAATCTAAATCGCCTACTGTTTCGCGACAACGTCGCAACGACCCCGCTGCCTCCGCTAATTCAACTTCGGGTAGTTGTCGCAAGCCATGCAAAATGGGTTCCGCAATGGCAGCCGCATCAACCCAGAGATGACGTTGCGAATAGGCCGCTTGATTTTTAATTCCTTCAATGATTTTCGCCTGAGTTTTTTCTCCAAAGCCCTTGAGCTCGGCCACTCGTCCCTCATCACAAGCCTTCTGCAATTCGCTTAAGGATTCGATTTTTAACTCTTTCCACAAAGCACGAACTTTCTTGGGACCTAATCCCGGAATTTTTATCATCTCCAACAAGCCTGGAGGAATACTGGCTTTTAACTTTTCATAAAAAGGCAATTTCCCGGTTTTTCGTAGCGTTGTAATTTTTTCCACTAAGGCCTCTCCCAATCCCGGGACTTCATCTAACTTGCCCGTCGCAATCAAGGTATCGAGGTCTTCGGCCAAAGTTTCTAAAACTCGCGCACCTGCAGCATAAGCACGAATCTTAAAAGGGTTTTCCCCTGTAAGCTCTAAGAGCGTGGCAATCTCATCCAAGATGCCCGCAATTTCGCTTTTATCCATCATCGGTGCCGATTCTTCTCCGTTAAATAGATGCGATCTAAGGCGGCAAAGTCGGCTTCTCGAGTGCCACTTTCAATGACATGTTGATAATTGCCAGCATGACTCATTTCCCACTCCGCTGCAGCCACGCGCCGATTAATTTCATCTAAGGGATCCGTACCTCGCCCCGTCAATCGGCGAAGCAATTCGGCATGATCACTGACTCTCACAAAAATAGTAACAAGCGAGGAGGCTAGTTTGGCGTGCGACATGGCTTTCTGACGCAGCGTTGCTGCGCCCTGTACATCCACATTAAGCAACGCATCCAACCCCGCCTCTAAATGCTTTTCTACATCAAGAATTCGTGAGCCATACAAATTGCCATGCACCACTGCATTTTCAAAAAATAATCCCGCCTCGAGTTGCTTCTCAAATTCAGCTCGGGATAAAAAATGGTAATCGACGCCATCCTGCTCCCCCGCTCGCGGCGCTCGCGTTGTACAAGTAACGACACGCCGAATCGTTTGCGTATAAGCTTCGGTTAATCGAGCACACAGCGTCGTCTTTCCGCTTCCTGCGGGGCCCGAAACAACGATGAGCAAAGAGCGTTTCACGAAAGTTTTATAAACTGATAAAGCGATACAGCCGAGCACAAGAAAAGCAATCCGCCGACAGTCTTATGCCTAGAGGCAGATTTTAAAAGTGCATCGCAGTGTTGATTAAAAGCCACCGGGGACGCTGCCCACCACAAACCAAAAAAACCCAAGATCCCGTAGCTGACGGAGGCAGCCCACAAACTATGCGGCAAATGTCCATAGCCTGCGTCGAGAACTGCGCGTGCCGTAAACAACATCAGCGCCCCCAAACAACGCACCGCGAGAAAATCGGGCATGAAATAGTAAGACAAAAAGCAAGGAATAAGAATGACCCCCATGACCCAACTACGCGGTAATCCCAAAATATCGGCTTCGGAAAGATGCCATAGATGCCAAGTTAACCAGACGATTACAGCCGAAAGAAAAATCAACGTCGTCCAACGATCACGACGAAAGGATTGAAGCCATGGACTGGCTTTAAAAAATAACCAACCTGCTAGAGCCAAAACAATTGTCAGCAAAAGATAAGCTTCTCCTAGTTTCATGAATGCCAAGTAAGCCTAAGTCCAACCCCTAGGCAATCCATTGCTTATCGAGTCGCTGGCGAATTTGCTCTTCTGCCCATCGAGCATGTTCCGCAACCATAGCGTTGTTGTGATTGATCAGTTGAAGCACCGCTGGGATATCTTCGTGACCACCGGTATTCCCCAAGACCGTCAAGGCGTTACGCCACCAACGAAGCAAACCCAAACGCTTAATTGGCGTTCCGCGAAAATGCTCAACAAACTTTTCCTCGGTCCAAGACAACGTCTCACGTAGAATGGGATGAGATCGAGCCGTGAAACGTGCCTCTTTCGTGTTTTGAGCCCACCGATTCCAAGGACAAACATCTAAACAATCGTCGCAGCCATAAACCCGATCACCCAAAGCAGCTCGATAAGCCACAGGAATCGCTCCTTGATGCTCTATCGTCAAATAAGCCAAACATTTACGGGCATCGAGTTGATACGGGGCGATAATCGCTGCCGTTGGGCAGGCCTCAATGCAACGCGTACAGGAGCCACACCGATTTGGCTGTTTAGGAGACGGAGTTAAATCGAGAGTGGTAATGATAACTCCCAAGAAGAGCCAGGTGCCGTAACCTTTTTGTAATAGTATGGTGCTTTTGCCCTGCCATCCCAGCCCAGCCGATGCTGCCACAGGCTTTTCTAAAACGGGCCCTGTATCGACATACGGTTTCTGTTCGCCGCCCATCGTACGCATTACTGTACAGAGTTTCTTGAGCCGCTTTAAAAGCACGCCATGGTAATCTTCACCTAAAGC
>RFOO01000013.1 GCA_009926645.1 bacterium
TCCTATCATCGATAGTTCCTACGATTTTGCGGAAATCTTTATCTTTAAAAATAAGGCCGACCATGATGCCTATCAGGTGGACCCGATTCACGTGGACTTCGTTAATTCCTGTAAATCTTACTGGTCTTCGGTGAAGATTTACGACTTCGAGTAAAAGAATTTTTCCTTAAACTATTGTAGTTCAGCATTTTAAGTTAAGGTTTAATTGTAAACCTACATCCACTTGGGGCTTAACAATAGGGTTTTACCCTACTAACAATGGGTGGTGCCTTCGGCTGACCCCATAACTCCTATCGATGCTTCTGACTGTAAGCACGCCTGGCATCCTTTTACTCAGATGCAGGAGTATTTCAGTAATCCGCGTCTGCACTTGGTTAAAGGAGAGGGGTCGTGGTTAATCGATGCGGAGGGGAATCGTTATCTCGATGGTAATGCTTCGGTTTGGACGAATGTACATGGGCATAATGATCCAGATTTGAATGCCGCCCTTAAAGCTCAACTCGAACAAGTGGCGCATGTTACCCTTTTAGGGTTAAATCATCGTGTCGCTTCCGAATTGGCGGAGGACTTAGCCAGTTTAACGGACGGAGCTTTGCCGCGCTGCTTTTTTACGGATAATGGGAGTAATGCTATCGAAGTGGCACTTAAACTTTCCTTTCAATATTGGCAGTTAATGGGTCGGGAGGAAAAACGCGGCGTGATTAGCATGCGCGGTGCGTATCATGGGGATACATTTGGCACGATGTCGGTGGGAGACAGTTCAGGGTTTCATCAGCGTTTTACGCCTTGGTTATTTCATTCGAAAATCTTTTCCGCGCCTTCGCATGTGGAGTGCGCGGGGCAGGTGCAAGCCTCGGAAGTTCAATCGTCGCTCCAAGAGTTAGAAAAAATTTTACAAAACGAGTCGTCACGCATCGCTTGCTTGATTCTCGAGCCGCGGGTGCAAGGAGCTGCGGGCATGCGACAGCAGCCACAGGGGTTTTTAAAGTCCGCAGCCCTCTTGTGCCAAAAATATCAAGTGCATTTGATTCTTGATGAAGTTTTTACTGGGTTTGGACGTTTAGGTTCTTTAACTGCCGCCGAACAAGAAGGGGTTGTTCCTGATTTTCTCTGTTTAGCCAAAGGACTCGCCGCTGGCTATTTACCCTTGGCGGCGACTCTGACGAGGGAGTCGATTTTCTCAGCTTTCCAGGGGCATTTTTCCGAGGGAAAAACTTTTTTCCATGGGCATACTTTTTCGGGAAATCCACTCGCTTGTGCGGTGGCGCGAGCTTCTTTGAAAAAATTGCGACCCATGATTCAGTCGGGTCAGTTAACGGAAAGCGCATCATTGCTCGGTCGTGAAATTAGTCAGAACTTTGCAACCCATCCCCAGGTTTGTGGTTACCGCCAACTTGGTTTAACTGCGGCGATTGATTTTTCTCCAGCGGATCGTCGTCGCCATTGGCCCGTTGATTTGAGGGCGGGGTATCAAGTCTCTCTTCTCGCGCGAAAGCATGGCCTGATTATTCGCCCTCTGGCCGATAGCATCCTTTTTGTTCCTCCGATTGCAATTAAGCCTGATGAGATTCGCCATCTCGTTAAAGCCGTGCGTTTAGCGGTCGATGAAGTTTTACCTAAACTTGAAGTTCACTCTCTTTCCTAAAACAACCCACTCCTATGCCTAATCTAGCCGAAGCGCGTGCACTTTACGATTTGCCGCTTAACACCTTGATTTTCAAGGCGCAGCAAGCGCACCAAGCGCAACAAGATCCTGCAGGAATTCAGCTCTGCACTTTGAAGTCGATTAAAACCGGTGCTTGCCCTGAGGACTGTGCTTACTGCCCACAATCCGTACATCATAATACATTTGTCGAAGCGGAGGCGCTCATGGAGACTGAGACGATTTTGGCCGACGCTCGTCGCGCGAAAGCCGGTGGCGCAACGCGCTTTTGTATGGGTGCCGCTTGGCGTCGGGTTGCTGACGGTAAGCAGTTTGATAGCGTTTTAAATACCGTGTCAGGTGTTAAAGAAATGGGTTTAGAAGTTTGTTGTACGTTGGGCATGGTGTCGGAAGCACAGGCAAAGCGTTTGAAGGAAGCGGGCTGTGATGTGTACAATCACAACCTCGATACTTCTCGGGAGCATTATTCAAAGATTATCACCACCAGAACTTATGATGACCGTCTGCAAACCTTGTCGAATGTCCGCAAAGCGGGATTAGAGGTTTGTTCGGGTGGCATTATTGGCATGGGCGAAACCGTGGATGATCGATTAAAGATGCTGGTCGAATTAGCGAATCTGGAACCTCAACCTGATTCTGTTCCTATCAATGCTCTGGTCGCCGTTGAAGGCACACCTTTAGCCGGTCGCCGTTTTGTCGATAGTATCGAGTTTGTTCGCACCGTGGCGGTTGCTCGCATTTTGATGCCCAAAGCGATGGTGCGACTCTCAGCGGGTCGGGCGAATATGTCAGACGAGACGCAAGCGTTGTGCTATCTCGCAGGAGCAAACTCCATTTTCCTAGGAGAGAAACTACTCACCACGGGTAATCCCGATATTGAAGAAGATATGAATTTAATGAAGCGACTGGGGCTTCATCCTTTGCACCCTGATGAAGCACGACGTGTGCATCGTGGGGAAATTGAACCTTCCGCGTGGCTATCATTTTTGTTACAGGCAACGACACCAGCGTGGGGAAGACTCATGTGTGCGGAATCTTGGCTCGGCATTTTGCCCGTCGAGGGCCAACACAGGTGATTAAGCCTGTTGAATCAGGAGTTTCCGTAGGGCGTCCAGCGGATGCCCCGAAAGCGGCGGGTCGTTGGGCTGAAGCCCATACTTTTATTTCTTTACCCGAAGCTTTGGCTCCGATTTCGGCCGCTGCACGCGCGGGCCAGAAACTTTCACTGAAAAAATTATTATCTGCTTACCGAAAATTGAAACCAGCAAAGTATCAGGTGATTGAAGGAGCTGGCGGAGTGGCGGTGCCACTTGATTTGCAAAATCACGACTGGGCCGATTTCGCTCGTGCGGTGAAGCCCGATTACGTTGTTGTCGTTGTCGAGGATCGCTTGGGTGCCATCAATCAGGCACGTTTGAGTGTCGCTCATTTAGCCAAAAAATATCGCGGACGCATCGGGGTTTGGTTGAACGCTAGTGCACGTCGGCCCTCTGCTACTGTGGCACAAACCACGCGCGATGGATTGCGTCAGGCAGGTATACATTTAGCCGGAGAATCGGCTTATCAAGGTTCTCGGGGAATCTTTCACCAAAAATTTTGGGCATGACTCAGGATTTATTCGAGCGTTTGCAGAAAGCTTTAGCGGAGCGTGAAGCAGCTGGATTGATGCGTCGACTCGAAGCGCGGAGCTCTGGCGATTCGCGAATTAATCTTGCTGATAATGATTATTGGGGAATGGCGAAAGACCCTGCGGTTATTCAGGCCGCGGTGAATGCTTTGCATGAGTGGGGTGCTTCTGCCTCTGCCTCGCCACTGGTAACGGGGTATACTGATTTACACCGGCAACTCGAAGAAGCTTTGGCTGCTTGGCATGGATATTCCTATGGATTGATTTTTAATTCTGGTTACGCCGCGAACACCGCTGTTCTCGGTGGTTTACCACAGTCTGGGGATTTAGTTTTGGCCGATCGCTTAGTTCATGCGAGCATGCTGGAGGGTATTTTATCGTCGGAGGCAAAACTACGACGATTTCCCCATAATGATTTGGATGCTTTGGAGATTTTTTTACAAGAGGCGACGCACCAGAATGGTGCGGTCTTTGTCGTTACTGAAAGTGTTTACTCGATGGATGGTGATGCTCCGGACTTAGTTCGTTTGGCGGATTTACGTAAACGTTTTGGTTTTTGTTGGATTTTAGATGAGGCTCATGCCACGGGGTGGTACGGAAAGACTGGATCAGGTTTGCAAGAAGAGCAGGGCGTACGCGGGGCGGCGGATATCGTTGTCGGCACTCTGGGCAAAGGGCTGGGCTCACAGGGGGCTTATGTGCTTTGCCAGCGCACCGAGATTCGCGATACTTTGATTAATTTTGCTGGTGAGTTTATTTATTCCACCTATCTCGCTCCTGCTTGCGCTTCTGCCGCTTTAGCAGCGATGACTCGAGTGCAAGCGATGAATGGTGAGCGAGAGCAACTTCATCAACTTTCTCGGGAATGGCGTCAGGAATTCATCAAGGCAGGTTATGCGGTGCCAGAAGGTGATTCGCCTATCATTCCGATTGTTTTGGGAGATGCTCAACGAACTCAAGCGGTGGCCCAGGCTTTACGTGCTGCGGGGTTTATGGTTTCAGCGATTCGTCCACCGACGGTTCCATTGGGCACCGCCCGTTTACGTATTTCTTTGCGTCGTGGATTAAAACCTGAGCACTTAGCCGCTTTTGTTTCCACCTTGAAAGGAGTGTCCCTATGAAAATCGGTTGGATTGGTGGATGGGGAATCTCTTTGGAGGAGTTGCGTCCCATCGCGGTCGCTCATGCACCTGAAGCTCAACATTTAATTTACCCGCCTGTTTTAGGCGCTGCGGAAAATTTAGTCACTTGCGATGCCGTGATTGGCTGGTCGCTCGGTGCTCATTTGTTGTATGAAGCGGCGGCTCGTGGAGTGAAATTGCCCGCGCGTGCTTTACTGATTGCACCTTTTACTTCCTTTTGTTCCGAGCATGGAAAATGCGGTAAAGTGAGTGAATCCCAGGTGCGTTGGTTACGTCGTTGGTTAGAGAAGGAACCTCTAACAGCCTTAGCCGATTTTCGTCGTCGAGCAGGTTTGCCTCTCATGCCTGAGGCGAAGTTGCCTTATGAGCTGGAGCATTTGCTTGCTGGACTTGATATCTTGGCTGAACCAGCAGGAATTTCTTTAATTACTTATGCACGGCAGGGCTTGCCCTCTGGCTGGGAGGCATATGTTGGCTCGGAAGATCCTCTTTTAAATCCCGAAGGAGTTTGTCAGGCAGTCATCGGTTGTCAGATAATTGAGGGGCTCGGGCACCATTTACCTGATTTTTTAAATAGCCCCTCCTCACTCTGATGCGATTTGACGATCATGCACATAGTTACGATCAACATGCGGCACCGCAGCGTCGATTTGCTGAAGCTTTGGCGGCCTTTGCCCCTTTCCACCTTGGAGATAGGGTGCTCGAGTTGGGAGCGGGGACGGGGTTTTTAACTAACGCTTTATTAGCCCAAGGAGCTTCGGTTGAGGCGACTGATAATTCGCCAGCGATGGTCGCCATCGGTAAGATCAATGCACCCACTGCAGTTTGGAGCGTGCGCAATGCATTCACCACGATTCCGCCTACCCCCGCGATTGCCTCTTCTGGTCTTTTGCATTGGGCGGCTGATCCAGTAGCGGTTTTAAAAGATTGGCACGATGCTTTACCTAAGAATGGCAGACTTTTATTAGGCGTGCCCTGTGATCCCTGTCTTTATGAGTTAAGGGATTTGATGGGGGAGGGGCCTTTGCGTTGGAGAGATGAGACGCAATGGCTTCAGATTTTGAGTCATGCTCGATTTGAAGTAAAAGCGCATGGCGTTTTGGAGTCAGAAGAAATTTATCCTTCAGCCATCGATTTGTTTCGTGCCTTGCATGGTAGTGGAGTTACGGGAGCGCCGCGGATGAGTCCAGGAACCCTGCGAGCTCTCATTCGCGATTACGACCGACTCCATCCCAAAGCTGAAGGAGTCGTGGCCACTTGGGCTTGGCTTTTGGTTGATGCTGTTGCCCTTTAATTAGGTATTAAAATCGAACTCGGGATGCGATTCCGGGGGAGGTTCTTCACCCGCCAAAATTCCCCGAACAAACAATTCTCGGTGAGCAGGGCAGGCTCCTAGTCTTCGTAATACTTCCACATGTTCAGGTGTGCCGTACCCTTTATGATTCGCAAATCCGTACTCGGGGTATTGAGCATCCATTTCGGTCAGTAGTCGATCGCGCTCAACTTTCGCCACAATGGAGGCCAAGGCGATAGCTAGACTTTTGCCATCCCCTTTTTTAACGGCTTCGTGAGCCCAACTAAATGGTCGAAGCGGTAAACCATCGACGAGGACTAAAATATTTCGCTCGTCGCTTCGTCCAAATAACTCGCCTTCGGTGCCAGCTGCTGGGTACAGGTTGGCCATCGCTCCTTGAGCGAGTTGCGTCAGACATCTTCCCATCGCGAGTCGTGTGGCTCCTAAAATATTATGGGCAGAGATTTCTAAGACGGAGGCTTCCGCCCAAACTGCCCGAAGCTTTCCTTCGCTTTGCATTTCCATCACTGTTTGATGGAGTTCGAGTCTTTTAGCAGGGGAAAGTTTTTTGGAATCGTTGGCGCCAGAGAGCTTTCGTACCCAGCGAGGTTCGCCGTAGAAACCTGCGTCTAAAAAAACAGCGGCGGCGACAACTGGTCCGCAGAGAGAGCCTCGACCCGCTTCATCAATGCCCGTGATGCCAGGCCGACCGTTGCCTTTTTTGCGGTCAAACTGTGCAAGTGAGGCCAAAAGTTACTCCGCTTTTTTGCGGCCTCGGATAAAAGGTTTGGCTTCGGGGGGTTCGAGACCTCGCGCTTCGTAGGCGGTTCGAAAATGCAGTTTAGCGAAATTAACTAAAATGGCAGGGCCTAGTCGTCCGACTAATTCCATCGCCGCGGCTTTTGCCTCTTCGCCCGATCCCTTGGGTAGCTTCACGTTGCCATCGATAGATAGGCGTTCGAGTTCACGGACGAAGGCAGCACGGGCCACGATGGAGGCGGCTGCTACGACTGGATCGGATTCGGCTTTCGTGCGCATTCGCAAATCGAAAGCCACATTCTTTCGGGCTAATTCTTTTTGGACTAAAGGTTCTTCTGAAAACTGATCGAGCAAACCCCAAGCTGGTCGGTGTCCGTGAAGTTGTTCGTATGCCTTCAATGCCTCTTCACAGGAGGTGGCGTGCATCCAAGCCAGTAAACGATTCAGGTTTTTTCCGAAGCGAGAATGTAGCTCATTGTATTTGGCCATACGTGCGAAAGTGGTGCGCACGGCAACCCCAGGGGTCTCGCGTATCATTTTATCCAACTCAGCAATGCGAGTATCCGTAAGTTTTTTGGAATCTTTAATGCCCAGTTTAATCCATTGACGTACCATATCCCCAGTGGCGATAACGCAGGCGGAAATAACTGGTCCAAACAAGTCACCTTTCCCTGATTCATCAAGACCTGCGTGTTCTTCAAACCATTCGGGATTTAACTCGGCTTCATAACCTAAAACAGCTTGGCCAGTGACTTCGGGTTCGAGGGTGAATTTGACAAACTCTTCTGTGCCTTTCCCTGAGATGACACATTTTCCTGATTGATAGTGTACCAGATTAACTTGCGGACCCTTGAAGGCAAAAGCTGCGTGATTGACAACGGCACTAACCCATCCCTTGTCTTTGCAAAGGTTATGCAGTTTTTCGGCCTGCGAAGCATCCAGTTTTACGGTGTGCATCGAAACCTTTTTTGGTGAGTCTTCGGAGTCCGGCTTTGCTTTTCTCTTCATTGCCCTCAAGGTCTAGGGGAGTTGGTGTCTTAATCCAGCCCCATCCCATGTCTTTTGGCGAACCCAAACTCATTTCTGCGGCTCCCGCCTTTCGCAAGTCCTTGCTACTGTGGTTTTTTAAGAATCATCGACCCTTGCCCTGGCGCAAAAAAATCTCCGCTTATCGCACTGTGGTTTCGGAGTTAATGTGTCAACAGACGCAAATAGCGACGGTGATACCTTATTTTGAGAAATGGGTTAAAAAGTGGCCCGATTTCGCTACTTTAGCGAAGGCAAAGGAGAGCGAGGTATTAGCTGCATGGGCAGGGTTAGGTTATTACAGTCGAGCACGATATTTATGGCAGTTGGCTCGCCAAGTAGTGGATCAGGAGAATTCTCCACGCACGGCTGCCGAGTGGGTAAAGTTCAAGGGAGTTGGACCCTATACAGCGGCGGCGATTGCGAGTATTTCTTTTGCCGACCCCGTGGCAGTGGTGGATGGGAATGTTGTACGAGTCTTAGCACGTCTAACGGCGTCGCGTCACCATTGGCAGGATCGTTCCGTTGCGGTGAAACATTTCACTCCTTTGGCTAACACACTCATCGACTCACGTAAGCCGGGTGATTTTAATCAAGCGATGATGGAGTTGGGTGCTTTGATTTGTCGAAAAAGTTCCCCACTTTGTGAGCAATGTCCGGTGTCTCGTTGGTGTCAGGCCAAAGACTTAGGCGTCGCAGAAAAATTACCGCGTTTTGCTGCACGAGATAAAAAACAGGTAGTCGTACAACGTGCTTTGGTGACGCGAGCGGATCAGCTTCTTTTAAAAAGGCACCCTCTCTCGGCACGTCGTTTAGCGGGCATGGCGGAAATACCTTTGCTGGTGGATTGCCCGATTTCATCGCCGTCATCTCTTTGGCTTAGTAAGCGACGGACCATTGGATCGGTTACTTACATCGAACAGATATACACCATTCAGACTGAAACAAAGCACCGCTTACGGGTAACCCACCAAGTTGGTCTAGAGTGGGTGAAGTTTAGCCAATTAGCACAGGCGGCTTTGGCTGGTCCGCACTATCGTTGGATTCAAGAATGGCTTAGTCGAGGCGATCGGACAAAGCTCGGCAAACCGCTTTCAAAACCATAATTCGAGCATGACGCTTATCATTTCCGGGAATCACATGCCAAGGCGCATGCGGTGTGTCTGTGCGCGCAATCATATCTTCCGCTGCTCGCTGGTTTAAATCCCAGTTCTTGCGATTTCGATAGTCCTCTTTGGTCATCTTATGGCGTTTGTGTGGCGATTCTTCCCGACTGCGGAAGCGGTTTAATTGCTCTTCCTTTGAAATATTAATCCAAAATTTTAATACCACATCACCCGCTTCCGCTAACTGCGTTTCAAAATGATTTATTTCGCTGTAGGCGCGCAACCATTCATCGGTGCGGGCAAAACCTTCTACTCGTTCCACCATTACTCGACCATACCACGAGCGATCAAAAATTGCGAGATGTCCAGCAGTGGGAATTTTATTCCAAAAACGCCAGAGGTAGTGGCGATTCTTCTCTTCGATTGTGGGGGCTGAGGTGGGATGGACCTGATAATGGGCGGCATCGGCTTTTGCCACGAGCCGGCGTATCACTCCACCTTTGCCAGCAGCATCCACGCCTTCAAGGGCGATGATTGTAGAGATGCCTCGCTTGGCAGCGAGACGTGAAAGTCGACCAAAACGGTTTTGCAGTTTGGCCATTTGCTGACTGTATTCTTTTTTGGTCGGCGGTTCGGTTTTGGTTGCGCTTTCGAGTAAGCCATGGGGTCGACCATTTGCTTTGCGGACCTTAGTTGGCTGGCGACGAAGTCCAGCAGTGATTTGTTGAACAATACTTCGTCCCGCTAAGAGATCACGATGCTTGGGTTCAGTTCCATTGATGGATTTCCAGACCAGGCCTTTGCCTGAGGAACTGGAGCGAATCTGTTTAGCCACATCGTGGCCTTTTGATTTAGTTAGAATTTCATCATCAACCGTTACTACCCAATCAGAGGCGTCAGACTTTCTGGCTTCGCGTAGGCGTTTTTTTAAGGACTTTCCTGGAGTATCAATCCAGATCTTGCAGAGGATGATTTGGTTGTCGGCTAAAGTTTCTTCGAAGTTTTTGATACCTTTAATGCGCTTACGCAGGGATTCGCCTGATAGTTCACCTTGAGCGGCAGAGAGAGCAGTCCGTGTTACCCAATCGCCGACGACAATGAGTAACTGCCCTTGTGAGGGAACTTGATTCCAATAGGGCCAAAGAAACGGCTTTTGGGTTACTTCCGCTGAGTGCAAATCGGGTGCGCAAAGACGAACGAATCGAGCATCAAACCATTCGTGTAGTTGGTTGGCTAACTCCGATGCCCCGAGGCGATCGTTGCCACCAATTAAAATCATGACGGCGCGATGTTTTTCGCTCGCTCTTTTTTGCAGAGCGAGGATTCGCAAGTGTAGAGCGGAGCGAGCGCGGTCGATTGCGGAACGTTGAGCCATCGGAGTGGCCAGACTATGGCTCATCCCTGACGGAAATGAAAGCGAGAATCGAGAGGGCCTTGGGGTTTACTGTCGGAGCACTCAGGCTATTTTGGACTTTCGATGGGAGTGTCTTCGCTAATTTTTGGAAGGATTCCTTTTTTATAGGAGTCTAAGGTGACCTGAAGTTCTTCCTTCAAAGTTGTGTAAGTGGCTTTAGTGAGGGCCTTTTCCTGTAACCGAATGGCCTCTTCGCTGTTGCCTTGCATGAAGCGAACGCGGGCAAGCGTATCAAGAATTTCGGGGCTTTCTTCCTTGGAGATTTGAGCCGCTTGGGTGGCACATTTTTCGGCTAGCGCGAGGTTCACTTTTTTCTCAAAAACCGGGTTGGTGATAAGGTCCCAAGCAATTTCGTTCAGAATATTAGGGTCTGACTTTTTCTCTTCAGCTAATTTTTCGAGGTGGCTATAAATTTTACCATGATCTCCTTTGCCGTAGGCGATGGTGAATTCTAATTGTCGTTGCATTTCTTCGCGGTTTTTTTCGGGCAAGAGGGCAACGAGTTCAGGGGCAATTTTTTCGGCAAGCGCCCAGTCTTTTTTAGCGATGGCCTGATCGAGTTGGGTAAATTTTTCGCGGGCTAAGTTTACTTGTTTTTTCGCTTCAACTTGTTGAGCTTGGTTTTTTTCGGGTGAAAAACTTCCCGTAATCATATCCCCTAACATTTCTTCGTTTAATTCGGCGGGATGACCTTCCCAGATTAACTTACCACTGCCATTAACAATAAAAGCGTGAGGTATGCCTTCCACGCGGGCTGCTTCGAGCCAGTCCTTCATAAACTGATTTCCACCAATCGCTACAGCGTAGGACATTTTGTCGCCCTTGTTCTTGACGAATTCACGAACTTTTTCCGCAGCTTCGGGGCTTTTTTCTCCTTCCCAGACATTGACTCCAGTAATGACAACTCCTTTCGGGCCCATCTTGCGATGAAGTTCGTTGAGATGGGGGATGGAAGCTACGCAAGGTGGACACCAGGTGGCCCAGCATTCGAAGATATAAATCTTACCTTTTTCGAATGTCTTCACTGGCTCGCCCTGGATTTGAATCTCAGGGCGAGTATCAGGAGCCTGATCGCCGACCTTTAGTGTGTTCGCCTGACAGGCGATGACACAGGATAACCAAACTAAAAGCGGGCGAAACATGGAGATAGAATTAAGGTTTATACGTGAGGTAGTACTTGAGCATGTCCTCAGTTAAGGCATCGGGTTTGCCCATCCAGAGAAGAAGGCCATCACCGTTTACCACAAAGATGTAAGGAACCTCGATGACTAAAGCATTGCGAATCCAGTCGTCGTAGAAAGCTTTACCCGTGACGGCGAGAGGGTACTCAATTTTTTCGGAATGATTCTCCGCTATAAATTTTCTTACTCTGGCTACAGACATTTCGGGTTTATCACCCTCAGCATCGGCTTCCCAGATGCTTACGCCAGTAATCACGACACCCTGGGAGCTGAGATTGCGGTGAAACTGATTGAGCTGAGGAATGGCTTTTTGTGAAGGATCGGACCAAGTAGCCCAACAAGCGAAGACATAGAGTTTTCCTTTTTCGAATTCACGCACTGGTTCGCCCTGCACTTGAATCTCGGGGCGAGATGATGGAGCGATATCTCCTCGCTTAAGTCTCTTGTTGGCCGAGGTAGTTTGAGGTGCGGCTTCCGATTTCTTTTCTTCAGATTTTTTGCATCCTGAAAAAATGAAGGCAGCGGATAACGTACAAACAATTACACAAGTTTGAATGAAGCGCTTCATGAGTAGAATGGAGCTAATATCCTATAAACACGCAACCCCCGCTCAAGTTTAATTGAACGGGGGTTGGTGGTTCGCTTCCTCGTTAAACGAGTGATTTAGGAGGATTTGGCGTTAAACTTCTGACGGATAGCCTCAACCACCGCGGGGTCGGCGAGGGTAGAGACGTTACCCAGTTCGCGACCTTCGGAAATATCCCGGAGCAAACGACGCATAATCTTACCTGAACGCGTCTTAGGTAAGTCGGGAACAAAAACGATACGTTCGGGGCGAGCGAATTTACCAATTTTCGCATCGACCATTCCGTTGAGGGTTTTGGCCAAGACATCCTCTTTAACATTTTTGGCATGAGCGGCTTTAAGTGTCACAAAGGCCATCAAGCCTTGTCCCTTGAGGTCATGCTTAACGCCGATAACCGCTGATTCTGCAACCGCTTCATTTTCAATAAAGACGGCTTCAAGTTCAGCAGTGCCAATGCGGTGTCCTGAAACATTCACCACGTCGTCAACGCGACCCGTGATCCAGAGATATCCATCTTTATCTTTAATCGCGCCGTCGCCAGGGAAGTAGTATTTGCCGCCCCAACGACTCCAGTAGGCTTCGATGTAACGTTTCTCGTCACCATAAATACCTTGGGTGATGCCCGGCCAAGGTTTACGAATAGCTAAGATGCCACTATCGGTCTCATTGCCATTTTCATCTAAAACGGCAGCATCAACGCCGAAGAAGGGAAGGGTTGCCGAACCAGGTTTGGTAGGAGTACAGCCAGGAATCGGCGTAATCATGTGGCCACCTGTTTCGGTTTGCCACCATGTATCAACAATAGGGCAGCGCTCAGCACCGATTTTGCGGTGATACCATAGCCATGCTTCGGGATTAATGGGTTCACCAACCGATCCCAAGAGGCGTAGCGACCTGAGATTGTGTTTTGTTACCCATTCGTCGCCCCACTTCATGAAAGCGCGGATGGCTGTAGGTGCGGTGTAGAAAACGCTGACTTTGTGATCTTGAATAATTTTCCAGAAGCGA
>RFOO01000121.1 GCA_009926645.1 bacterium
CGTGCTGGTTCGGTAACCACGAGCTTGACCCCAAGGTCAAGTAAGCGCTTGGCCACTTTGGCAACCTCGATATCGACAATCTTGGTCATGTGTACCTTCGCCAATTGCTGGAAGATAACAATGTCTGTTAAACGATTAAGAAACTCTGGCTTAAAGGCACGCTTGGTCTCATCCATAATACGATCTTTCAACTTCTCGTAGTCACGTGTGGAATCGACACCCACATCGAAACCAACGGATGCGTTACGTTGTAAAACATCAGCTCCGACGTTAGAGGTCATAATAATAATGGTATTACGAAAATCGACAACGCGACCGAGAGAATCTGTCAAACGACCATCCTCAAGTGCCTGAAGGAGCAATTGAATCACATCGGGGTGGGCTTTTTCAATTTCATCAAAAAGAACCACCGAGTAAGGCTTACGACGAACCAGTTCGGTCAATTGACCACCTTCATCGTGGCCGACATAGCCTGGAGGCGAACCGATGAGTCGAGATACGGTAAACTTCTCCATGTACTCAGACATGTCGATTTGAATAACCGCTTCCTTCTCGCCGAACATGCGCTCGGCTAATGTGCGAGCGAGCAAGGTTTTTCCAACGCCTGTAGGGCCGAGGAAAAGGAAGGAACCAATAGGACGGCGAGGATCTTTTAAATCGGCCCGCGAACGGCGCAGAGCTCGAGCGACAACTTCGCATGCACGATCCTGCCCGATGACGCTGCTTTGCAGGTCTTTTTCCAAATCCAAAAGCTTCTGTGCCTCCTTGCTCTCCATGCGGTTGAGTGGCACACCAGTCCAATCGGCCACGATATGCTGGATGGCCTCTTCATCGACGATGACTTTCTTTTCGTCGCGCTTCTTGCGCCATTCTTCGAGCATCTTTTCCCGCTTGGCACGTAACTTCTTCTCTTGATCGCGTAAATTAGCCGCCTCCTCGAACTTCTGTTGGCGAGAGGCTTCTTCTTTCTGCAAGACAACCGCATCGATGTCTGCCTGAGCCTTATCGAGTTCGGGGGGTAAGTTCAGGGATCGAATTCGGGCACGTGCACCCGCTTCATCCATCACATCGATGGCTTTGTCCGGCAAGTGACGAGAAGTGATGTAGCGGTGGGAGAGTCTTACAGCCGATTCAATGGCCGCATCGGTATACTCACACTTATGATGCTCTTCATATTTATGACGAATGCCGCGCAAAATAAGCACTGCATCTTCAGGGGAAGGATCATCCACCTTGACCGACTGGAAACGACGCTCGAGAGCCGCATCTTTTTCGATATGCTTACGGTACTCGGAAAGCGTAGTAGCACCGATACACTGGATTTCTCCACGTGAGAGAGCTGGCTTGAGAATATTGGAAGCATCCATCGCCCCTTCGGCAGCCCCTGCTCCGACAATGGTATGCATTTCATCAATGAAAAGAATGACATTCTTTGCCCGCTTAATTTCATCCATGATTCCTTTGATTCGCTCTTCGAATTGACCGCGGTATTTGGTGCCAGCGACCATCAAAGCAAGGTCGAGTGTGATAACCTTTCGATCGAGCAAAATCTCGGGCACAACTCCTGAAGCGATTTCTTGGGCTAGTCCTTCAACAATTGCGGTCTTACCGACACCGGCTTCTCCGATGAGAATCGGATTATTTTTTGTGCGACGGCAAAGAATCTGAACGACGCGACGGATTTCTTCTTTACGACCGATGACCGGATCCAACTCGCCAGCGCGAGCCAATTCCGTCAAATCGCGACCAAATGTTTTTAAGAGCGACAAACGCTCACCTCGACCGGGACGACCATTTTCTTCAGAACCACGGCGCGAAGACGAAGCGTCTTCGCCATTACCTTCTTCGGCATTATTTTCCGAACTCGCCTTACCCTCATTTTCTGAAGCTGAGGAGTTGGGATCGATATCCGCTAAAATTTGCTTACGGCAACGCTCCAAATCGACATCGAGGGATTGCAAAACTCGCGCAGCAAGTCCTTCGCCTTCCTTCAGTAGACCCAATAAAATATGCTCCGTACCCACATAAGTGTGGCCCAATGAGCGAGCCTCAGTGAGGGCATGGGCCATCACCTTTTGCACTCGTGGAGTGAGAGGAATGGTATCGGGCATTTTTGCCTCCTCAGGACCGGGACCAGCTTGCTTCTCCACCGCCGCGCGCACGGTTTTTAAATCTAAACCCATTCGGCCAAGGACATTAACCGCCACGCCCTCCCCGAGCTTGATCAAGCCCAGTAGGATATGTTCCGTACCCACGTAGTTGTGGTTGAAGCGACGAGCCTCCGAACGAGCTAAGTCAAAGACCTTGCGTGCTCGGGGTGTGAAATTATTGTTTTTATCCTTATCCATTGGGTAGATTGTTGGTGTCTTTAAATTATTTTAGCAGGTAGTATGCCCAGATTTGCCAACCCATCAAGCGTTCGTCACCGATTGTAAATAACCCTCCTTTTCCTTTGCTTCCAAGGCCACTGACTGGTTTGTTTAACGCAAATGATGGCACTCAGTATGCAAACCGCAAGCGAAGCCCTAAAGGACTTAATTATCAGTTTAAAGGGGCGAAAAGTCGCCGTATTAGGCCATATGCGTCCCGACGGAGACTGCATCGGCTCGCAAGTTGCCCTTTGTCATATCCTCCTCGCCTCTGGCGTGGATGCCATTTGCTTAAATCGAGACCGAATTCCGCCTAATTTAGCACCCTATGGAGAGGGTATAACATTTTTAACCGCAGCCGAGTATCAATACGATGGCAGAGAGGCTATTGCCGTCGACTGTGCCGATGCGTCACGCCTAGGGACGGAGTTGCTCAGTTTGTTTTCTGGCCAAATCTTGGCTAACATCGATCACCACGCCTCCAATCCCGACTACGCTAAAATCAATATCGTCGTCAAAGACGCTGCAGCAACCTGTCACCTCTTAGCCTATGCGATGCTTAAACAAGGCCTACCTTGCTCGCCAGCCATCGCCAAAGCCCTCCACTTAGGCATCATCACCGACACTGGAAGATTTTGTTACGCGAGCACCACCGCCGCCGTTTTTGAAATTGTCGCTGAACTGGTTAAAAAAGGAGCCCAACCTGCTGAAGCCAATTACCTCATCTTTGAACAAGAGAGTCGTGGAAAACTGGAACTAACAAAGCGATTTCTCAACTCAATTCAGTTTCACGAAAATGGAAAAATTTGTTCAGGCGAAATCACCTTGGACGATTATGCTGCGACAGGTACAAGCAAAGAAGACAAAGAGGGCTTAGTGGAATTCCCTCGTTCGGTAGCAGGCGTCGAAATCGCAGTCTTGCTTGAAGAAGGTAAAGATGGAATTCGGGGAAGCCTACGTGGTCGCAACCCCAAACTTCGACTCGACTTGTTAGCTGGAAAACTCAACGGCGGTGGCCATGTTCTTGCAGCAGGGTTCAACCTCCTCGGTTGCACTTTAATCCGCGACCGTGCACGTATTCTCGCTATTATTGCTGAACATTATCGCACCCACTCCGCTTTATGAGCGAAGCCAGCGCTGACCCCCAAGGTATCCTGCTCGTCGACAAACCCGCAGGAATTACTTCCCACGATGTCGTCGATCGGGTTCGACGCTTGTATCAAACTCGACGCGTAGGACACGCAGGCACACTCGACCCGATGGCCACGGGCCTACTGATTATCCTCGTCGGTAAAGCTACCAAAGCCTCACAGTATTTGATGTCCCAAGAAAAAGAATACTTGGGAGAAGTTACGCTTGGCGTTACCACCGACACACAAGATGCCGAGGGAGAAACTCTTGAAACGCGACCCGTACCAGCATTAACCGAAAAGCAAATTGAGGATACGCTGCAATCCATGCTCGGCGATCAGTATCAAACTCCGCCCATGCATTCCGCCAAAAAAATCGGTGGAAAAAAACTCTATGAACTAGCTCGTAAAGGATTAGAAGTTGAACGCGAACCTCGCTTTATTCGAATCAATCTCTTTCAGCTCAACACCTGGCAATCTCCTCGCTTTACCTTCCGCGTGCAGTGTACCAAAGGGACATACGTTCGCACTTTAGCCTACGATCTTGGTCAAAAATTCGGCTGCGGAGCTCACCTCTCCATGCTTCGACGAACAGCTTCAGGGGAACTCTCCATCGAAAAAGCTCATACCCTTGATGCCTTAGAAAAAATGTCCCGAGAACAAAAGCAGGCCTGCTTAATTCCCGTGCAACACATTGTTCCGATTATCGCACTTGGATGAATAAACCCTTTCTACATCTTGCGATTGGCGTATTTGATGGAGTTCACCTCGGGCATCGAGCGGTGATTCACTCTGCTCGCGAAGCTGCACGACGTTTAGGCGGTCAAGTCGGTGTTTTAACTTTTGACCCTCATCCCAGCCGGTTGCTCAGGCCCGACAGCCCGACTCCTTTGATTTTCAATCGGCAACAAAAAGACGAGCGCCTAATTGAAGCAGGGGCGCAATTCATTCATCATCAAAATTTCGACCTTCCCCATGCATCGATGCCTGCGGAAGATTTTCCGCGTTGGTTAAAAAATCAGTTCCCTTCTCTGCTCAGCATTCATATTGGGAAAAATTTCCATTATGGACGAGGTCGAAGCGGACAGAGCCAAACTCTCATTCGAGACGCTCAAGAGCTCGGACT
>RFOO01000122.1 GCA_009926645.1 bacterium
TTTTGGCAAATCGCCAAGACTTGGGCTGAAGGATGGCAAGGTACGATGCGATTCACCCATTCAACAGCGGAAGGCGGTATATTTTCGAACTCCAAAGTTACGCGATCACAACCTTCGGCGAATTTTTTTAGCGCAACGTTATCATTCCATGGCGCAGAAAAATGTTCATCCGCAATCGCGGCCGCACACGATGAAACTGAGGGATCGTAAGTTTTTACTTTATAACCCATCCGTCGTGCTGCGATGGCTGACATGCGACCCAATTGTCCGCCACCTAAAATCCCAATTGTGCCACCTGGAAGTAAAGGCTTTGCCATAACTTATTTTTTCTTTTTCCCCGCTTGGCCTGGAATTGGATTTTCTAAAACCGCTTGCGTTTGTTCCGCACGAAAACGATCCAGTCGTTGAGCTAGGGCAGAGTCTGTGAGGGCCAAAATGGCCACCGCTCCCAGTGCCGCATTCACGGCACCCGCTCGTCCGATGGCAAATGTGTGCACGGGGATGCCTGCAGGCATTTGCACAATGGATAATAATGAGTCGATACCTTCTAAAGATTTGGAGGAAACGGGAACTCCGAGTACGGGTAAAACCGTCATTGCTGCTGCCATGCCAGGCAAATGGGCTGCTCCGCCAGCCCCGGCGATGATAATTTTCAGTCCACGCTTCTTGGCACTCAGTGCATAATCTTTTAACTTTAAAGGCGTGCGATGTGCGCTGACGACTTCGGTCTCAAAGGCTACGCCGAGCTTTTTCAAAGTTTCTGCCGCATGTATCATGGTTTCCCAATCCGATTGAGAGCCCATAATAATACCGACAGTAGCGCGTAGAGAAGACTGCTTGGCCATAGACCAAAGATGCAGAAAGTCTCTCTCGGAGGAAAGCCTGAAGCGTAAAAACTAATCCACAAAAGGAATATACTCGGGAACCAATTGGCGAATGCCTTGCTTACATATATCCTTTTCCTGAGCAATGCATTGCTTCACTGCCTGAAGAAACTCGGGTAGCTTCGCATTATCCATCGCTGGCCCAACGAAGCGGAAAATACGGGGGTGTGCCGTAGGGTGGTGTTGCTCTCCATGATGCTGAAGTTCTTCGATCATTTTCTCTCCTGGGCGCAGACCCGTAATTTTAATTTCGATATCAATATCGGGGCGGAATCCGCTGAGCTCAATGAGCTGGCGTGCGACATCGATAATCTTCAAAGGCTGCCCCATCTCCAGAACGAGAATGTCTCCACCTCGGCCCTGTGTTGCGCTTTGCAAAACGAGACCAACGGCTTCGGGTATGGTCATGAAGTACCGCTGCACATCGGGGTGAGTCACCGTCACCGGGCCGCCCGCGGCAATCTGCTTTTTGAACATTGGAATAACCGAACCAGAGGAGCCTAAAACATTACCAAATCGCACTGCCACAAAGCGCGTTAAATTGCCTGGACGGGTTTGCATCGATTGCACAGCAATTTCCGCCAAGCGCTTAGAGGCGCCCATTACATTCGTGGGGTTAATCGCTTTGTCCGTAGAAATTAAGACAAATTCTTTTACCTGATAATTCGAAGCCAACTCTGCCACCAAAGCGGTTCCGAGAGTATTATTCTTCAAAGCCTCGCCGGGTTGCGACTCCATCATGGGCACGTGCTTATGGGCGGCGGCATGTAACACGAGTTCTGGACGAAAGCGTTGGAAAATTTCCTCCATACGTGTGCGGTCCGTCACATCGGCAATAATCGGGGTGATGATTGCTCCTGCGTCTGAACTGATTAACTCTTGCTCCGTTTGATAGAGAAGCACTTCGCATTGATCCAAAATCACTAATCGCTTCGGTTGGCGGCGAGAGACTTGCCGACAAATTTCTTGTCCGATACTACCCCCTGCTCCTGTCACTAAAACCGTACGACCATGAATCAATTGGTCGATGGCTGAATCGTCTAACTTAGCTGGCTCTCGTCCCAATAAATCTTCCACCGAAACTGGGCGGAGGTCATTCGCCCTTACTCGACCCCCGGCCAGCTCTGACATCGATGGTACAACTAAGACCTTTAGTCCACTTTCTAAAGCCAGATTGCTCAGTTGCCGGATTCGTCGAACGCCTTGCGAGGGCAAGGCTAGAATGACTTCTGTCACTCCATATTTCTCACGCAGGCTGGGCATGACATCGGGCGAACCAACAATCGGAATACCATGAATTTCTAAGCCGTGCTTATGATTGGCATCGTCTAAAAAACAAACCGGTTCAATGCCCGTAGCTCGACGAGAAATTAAATCTGATGCCAACTGTTCCCCAGCATTGCCTGCCCCAATGATTGCAATTTTTTTAATTGGTCCGTTGTAAAAAGACGCCGAATGTTTTAACCGATGACGCAATGTCCTTATTCCTACACGAAAACCAACGAAGACAATCAGGGATAAATTAAAATCGATGAGTGCAATGCTTCGGGGAATCGAAAAATATTTCGCCTCGGGTACATTATGGAAAAAAACTCCCATGAAAATAACGACAACGGTCGCGATTGCTAAAGCGGCAACCATTCGAATGGCGTCATAAAGCCGGAAAAAATAAAATACTCCGCGAAATTGTCCGAACAAACCAAGTAAAAGAATTTTCAAGGGCACTATCCAGAGGAGAGCAGCATTACGCTGTTCAATATACGTCATTCCGATACCATTATCGAATTCAAGAAAACGGATATCGTAGCTCAGCCACAAACAGAGCAGAGCCAGCGACCCGTAAATAATCTTACTCGATAATAAAACGAAAGCCAAGCGTTCTACTTCGCTCTCGTTTTTGGGCATTTCTTTGAGGAAATCCCGCGACTGGGACCCAATTAACGCTCCCTCCAACTACGACAGCCGCTTCCTTGTCCTCGGGAGCAAGGGTCCACTCTTCGACATTGCCAATAAGGTCAAAAAAGCCCGCCGCATTGGGCTTACTGGTTCCCACTTCACGCACGGTTAACCCATCGGTGTTATCAAAGGTCCAAGCTTGGGGGCCTTTGGGTGTGGCACTCACATCCCCCACCGCACTTTGCATTTCTTCGAGTGTAGGCAGGCGAGCCTTGCGCCCCGATAGCCAGGTAAGATTTTGACAAAAGAGTTGTGCATCCTTGTAGGAGACCGACTCAACAGGAGCTGTTCCTCTTTGAATCATGCTGGGATTATTCCCAACAATAGCGGCATAAAGAGATTGTGAAACTTCCTGTTTGAGGAGTTTAACTTTTGGATACTGAGGCACAGGCAAAGTAATTCGATCCAAGGTAGGCACAATCACCGCTAAAGTGCCTGCATTTTGCGTGATATATTTTAACTCGCGAAGAAGTAAGCTATCGGCTGGAATGACTCCTGGATTATCTTGTTCAATTTTATCAGCCGCTACTAGCAAGCTGTTTGCTTGCGACAAAGCTCGGGTAAAGTCGGTGGCACGAATCAATGACCGCATTGCCTCCATATCCTGTTTCAGTTGCTCTAAACGGTTATGTGCTCGTGCCTGATTTCTTTGTAAGATTAGTTTCTCTTCGGTGGCGCGACTTGAATAGGTACTGCGTGGAAATTCTTTCATCAGCTTAGCCATCTCAGCTAAAGCCAGATCCCACGACCCTGTTGCTTTATCCCATTCGCCCGCCTTTTCTGCCTGATGAGCCTGAGCAATCTGTCGGTCTAAGGAGAGTTTTATCGGATGAGAGCGAAAGGTTTCTTGGCGATTGGTTAAGAGTTCAACGCGATTAAACTCCGTATTTAATACATCGCGATAATTTGCGACAAAGGCTTCTTCTACGCGAATCGCATCCTGCATGATTGACTGGGCTTGGTTAATATTTCCCTCCGTGAATGCCCGTTCGGCCTCCTTTTCTAGTTCGCGCGTTTTCTTCCACAAAGGCTCGGCCTGCATGCGTCGCAAACGTGTATCCAGTCGTGCAATTCTCCCTCGGTCAGATAATCCAGAAAAAATCCATTTCGAATCAATTAATCGCTCCGCTTCTAACGCTTTCTCCAGCTCTTTAATCGCTGTGCCGTCTTTTTGCGCGGCCTCCGTGACTGCCCTTTCCTCGGCCGCATTAGAAATCGCACGCAGACGATCGGCTTGAATTACATGCAATCGACGACGAAGGCTCTCCAGCCTAGTATTTTCAGAAGCAAAGCCACCTTGGCGTCCGACATATTCTTCCTGCGCTTTAACGGCCTCTTCCAAAAGCGTTAAGTCCTCCGCCGTTAGCACCGCTTTACTGAGACGGATTTCTTCAAAGGCGGCTTCCTTTTGCAGAGATAAATCACGCAGGGCTTCATCATCTCGGCTGGCGGAAAGATTGGTCAAACTACGACTTTGTCTTTGCCCCTCCGTGTAAAGCCAGGACCCAATGATAATGAAGCCTACAATAAAAACACCGAGCACCACCGCCTTGAGTTGTTTACGAAAGGTTCTCCAGCGGCTAGTTCTCTCCCGAGAAACAGGGGTGGCCGATGGTATGAAACTCGACTTTCTAGGGGGTTCAGAGGGGGGCATGTTTTCCAGCAAGTGCTATTTGTCGCTGGCAGTTTGTTTACTTTGTTAGTTTTATCAGCCTATGCTTCAATCTTAGACCTTCAACTTTAGAAAATGTCCCGCTTTAAACATATT
>RFOO01000123.1 GCA_009926645.1 bacterium
GATTTTCGTTCAACGCACGTAACCCAGTGGCTCAAGCACGGTGACATCTTTAGTGCTTTGGGCAGAACTTTTGAAGCCCGCCATGTTCCCGGCCACTGCCCAGGTAGTTTACTCTTTTACAGTGCTACCGACCAACTCGCCTTTTCGGGTGATGCGATTTTTGCTGGATCAGTGGGTCGAACCGATTTGCCGAATGGAAACTGGCATCAATTGTTAGAGTCCATTCGAACTCAAATTTACACACTGCCTGACGTGACAACCTTGCTTCCTGGACACGGTGGAAGCACGACGGTCGGCCGGGAGAAGCAGTCCAACCCCTACGCCAAACCCTAAAACGTGGCTGTTGCTTGTCCTTTTCTTCCCAAGCCCCAACGCCACTACTCTTGGCGGGACTTGGCTGAATTCCGTGAACAGCAAGGCGAAGAACTCTATGAGCGTTGCCTTGAATATGGACAGCAACTCTGGCTCAATCATTTACCAGCGCGGGCTTTATTAGCCGTGGACCGTGCCCTTTATTGTCCTATGCTGGCAGAGGCTAAGATTTTACATTTATGGCCTCTGCCCTATCGGGCAATCGGATGGTTGGTCAATCAACCCACCCAACAATTCACTGGTAATGCACGGGTGCATTATCAGCACTTAGCGGATCGCGTTCGCGGAGAGCAAGCGGACCTCAAGAAATGGCGAGCTTGGGCCGCTTGGGCAGTGGTGAGAAAAGTGCGTCCCGATTTACCGGCCGACCCTCGACACGCAGTACGCGAACCTCAGTTTGAAGAAATCCTTCAAGGTTTAAAAAGCTTTGGCCTACCCAACGAACCAGCGTGGTGGCAACAAGCGATGGACGGAATTAGAGACGCTTGAAGACCAGCGAGGCGTTGTGTCCGCCGAAGCCAAGGTTGTTCGAAATCGCGACATCGACCTTCATTTCACGAGCCTTGTTTGGTACGTAATCTAAATCGCAATCGGGATCTGGGTTCTCGTAATTAATCGTCGGCGGAACTTTATTATGGAAAATGGATAAAGCACAAACCGCTGCTTCCACTCCGCCGGCAGCACCGAGCAGGTGACCCGTCATCGATTTCGTGGAGGAGATTGCAATCTTGTAGGCTTGTTCCCCAAAAGTGCGTTTAATAGCCAACGATTCACAACGGTCATTAATCGGCGTCGAAGTGCCGTGAGCGTTGATGTAATGAACTTGTTCTTTGGTTACCCCCGCATCGTCTAAGGCGCGATTTAAACAAAGAGCGAGACCCTTACCCTCTTGGTCTTGGCCCGTAATGTGGTAAGCATCGCAGGTCGCGCCATAACCAGCGAGTTCGCAATAAATACGAGCTCCGCGAGCTTGAGCGTGTTCGAGGGATTCGATAACTAAAACGGCTGCGCCTTCACCCATCACGAAACCATCGCGAAGCTTATCAAAAGGACGCGAGGCCTTCTCAGGCGTATCATTAAAATCGGAAGACATGGCCTTCATATTGCAGAAGCCAGCATAGCCTAAACGAGTGATGGCAGCTTCCGAGCCGCCAGAGAGCATCACGTCGGCATGACCATCACGAATATGACGCATCGCTTCACCGAGTGAGTGCGAACCTGAGGCACAGGCAGAAACAACGCCAAAGTTTACGGACTTGGCTTTGAACTCAATGGCCACGACGCCTGAGGCGATGTTGGCGATGAGCGAGGGAATCGTGAAAGGTGAAACCCGAGAAGGTCCGCGTTCAAAAAGCACGCGTGACTGAGCCTCGATGGTTTCCATCCCACCAATTCCCGAGCCGATAATGACTCCAAATTTTTCCGAATCGATTTTGTTAACATCGAGTTTCGCGTCCTCGACTGCCATACGCGAGGCGGCCACTGCATACTGAGTGTAGCGATCATTCCGCTTTGCCTCCTTGGGATCCATGTATTTACCAGGATCAAATTCCTTGATTTCGGCACCGACCTTCGTGGGGAAATCAGTCGGATCAAAACGAGTCAGACGGGAAATACCTGAACGGCCTTTCATCAGGGAGTCCCAGAAAGAAGCCGTATCAGGTCCAAGTGCCGACAGGCAACCAATGCCTGTGACGACGACTCGACGAGGTTTGGTTGGTGTGCTCACGTTGACGGGCTAAATCGCAAGCCCGTGGCGGTTATTTAGTGGCGTTAGCCTTAATGAACTCGATGGCATCACCCACGGTCTTCATGGATGCTGCTTTGTCCTCAGGAATGGAGGAAATGCCGAACTCGTCTTCGAAGGCCATAATGATCTCAACCAGGTCGAGAGAATCGGCCTTGAGGTCAGTTTGGAAGCCAGCCGAGGCAGTGACCTGCTCAGGGTTGACGCTCAACTGCTTTACGATGATGTCTGTTACGCGTTTTTCGATGTTTTCAGGCATGGTAAAAGGTATTTGGGAGTGATTTCTGGGTGTCAGATAGCCATTCCACCGTCAACCGAAAAGACCTGACCGGTGATATACCCCCCCTCTTCGGAGGCCAGAAAATCGACCATTGCGGCGATATCGGTGGTGGTCCCAAAGCGACCGAGCGGGATAACACCCAAAATCTTCTGTTTAATCTCCTCGGATAATTCACCTGTCATATCGGTGGTGATAAAACCAGGAGCAACGGCATTGGCCGTAATGCTACGACCTGCGAGCTCTCGAGCGAGTGTCATCGTCAAACCATGAAGACCAGCTTTGGCGGCGGCGTAGTTGGCTTGTCCGGCGTTGCCTTGGACGCCTGTCACCGAGGAGATACTGATGATACGACCCCAGCGTTTTTTGGTCATCGGGCGAACAAGACCTTTAACCCAAAAGAAAGCGGAAGAAAGATTGGTAGTAATGACATCGTTCCAGTCCTGCTCACTCATCGCCATGACAAGTTTATCGCGAGTGATACCTGCGTTGTTCACTAAAATTTCCACGGCACCAAACTCAGCATTGATCTGCTCGCAAGCCTTAGCCACAGCCGTGGCGTCAGAAACGTCTACCCGAATAGCCTTAGCTTTGAGACCTTTGGCCAAAATATCGTTGGCGACGGAAACACAGGTTTCGGATTTAGAAACACAGATAACCGTATGGCCATGAGAGGCGAGCCGTTCAGCGATAGCTTTTCCAATGCCACGACCGGCACCAGTAACAAGGGCTACGCGGGGATGATGCGTCAGTTGCATTACCATGGATGTGGAGAAAAAATGCCTCTTAGGCAAGAGGTGAAATAACCCTCTTCAAAGACAAATCAGTAAACGTCGCGCTGATAGCGGCCGTCTTTTTTGAACTGTTTGACCCACTCAACCGCCGCTTCGGGTGTCATCTTTCCTTGTTCAGCGACAATAGCGTGCAAGGTGGCATCGACATCTTTAGCCATTCTTTTGGCATCACCGCAGACATAGAAATAAGCCCCTTCTTGAATCCATCGCCAAAGCACTGCGGCATTTTCCTTCATACGATCTTGCACGTAAATCTTTTGCGCCTGATCGCGTGAAAACGCACAATCGAGTTTGGTTAGGACACCCGATTTTAAATAATCGGCCCATTCATCGGCATAGAGGAAATCGTGCTCGCGACGCTGATCGCCAAAAAACAGCCAATTCTTTCCTTTGGCACCACGCGTAGCTCGATCCATCACAAAACTACGGAAAGGGGCCACACCTGTTCCTGGCCCAACCATGATAACAGGAGCATCGTCATTAGCTGGTAAACCAAAGTGTGACTCGGCCACAAAGATAGGTAAATCGGCTTCGTTCATTCTAGCACGATCAGCTAAATAAGTGGAGCACACCCCTTCTCTTGCTCGACCATTCGTTTCGTAGCGAACGACCGCGACGGTGAGATGAATTTCTTGGGGGTACTTTGAAGGTGCTGAAGAAATCGAATACAAACGTGGCATTAATTTGCGCTGCAGTTCTACGAGTTCTTGCGCGCTGATTTTGGCCGAGGGGTATTCAGTAAAAAGATCAACAAACTCGCGTTGCTCGATCCATGACTTCTTTTTCTCGGCGTCTGCTTCAACGAGTTTAGAAGCTAAATCACTTTTCTGTCCTGCGTCCGTCGCACGATCATGTAAGCACTGCACAAATTTGTATGTCGGTGCATTCAAAGAGAGTCGTTTGGATAACGCTTCTCGCAAAGACATCGATGACGTATCTTTAGGAATCGTAATCGACTCGTTTCCTGAAAATCCTGCGGCAGTCAGCAAGGCATCAACGGCTTTAGGGTTATTGACCGGATAAACCCCGAGAGAATCGCCACATTTATAAGTCAGTCCACTGCCAGACAAAGACACGGAGAAATGCTGAGTGTCTTTTTGACTAGCGGGGGAACTTAAACGCCGACGATCGACCAGTTTCGCGTGAAAGGGGTTATTCTTATCAAAGGGTGCACTCATGTCTGTAGCCGCAGAATGATGAGCCATGGAAGATGGCAACACCCTTTTACAAAGGAGAGATTTTAGCTCTTATTTATAGACCCGAACGTAATCGACTTCGAAATCGTCGCCCACGAAATCAGCGGTAGGATTAGCCTTTTCCAATTGTTGCTCACTCACCCAGTGGCCGAGACTGATTTCCATGCCAACCGAGGGTGTAGGACGACT
>RFOO01000124.1 GCA_009926645.1 bacterium
TTTCCCTATCGCGATGCTTTGCTTAAAATCGGTAGTGCTGAAGCTGAAGTAGCGACCGCACAGGCTTCGCCAGGAACCATTTTATCGGCGGATGACAAGGGTTTGCGGATAGCCTGTCAATCGGGTGTACTGGCGATTAAGTCTTTGCAAAAACCAGGCGGCAAAATGTTACCCATCCGTGAATTTTTAGCTGGTCATCCGATGAAGGAGGGTGAGGTTCTACCATCGAGACCGATGCCAGTTTTAGTCAGTCCTCATCCTTTTCCGAGGGTGTCCAAAGCATAAGCGCTTGATTTGCCAGCACCCCTAAGGTGTCATAGTCCTATGCGTGCCATTGCTCTGACCTTCTTCCTAGCAATAGGGCTTTTGGCTCAACAAAAAGAAATCACTTTTGAAAATGTTGGTGGTGGTTCATTAGCAGGTTACACCGAGGATGAAAAAGCGGAGAAAGCTTGGGAGGTACGTTCGGCTTTGATGAAGCCTGCTGGCCAACTGGGTAAATGGAATTTAACTAATTTGGAGGGTCAGACTTTTCGTGATGGAGAAGTCGCTCTCACTTTTTCCAGTCCTTCAGGTGTCATGACGCCCGCACAAAAGACTGCAGAAGGAGAAGTTCAATTTAATGCTCAGTCGGATAGCTTTAAACTGCAGGGTATTGGCTGGAATTGGCGAGGTGGTCCGCAGGGAGATTCTTTTTCCGTCTTGGCTGAAGTTGTCGCTAATCTTGATTTAGCGAAAGCCGAGCCACAGCAGTTTAAGGTCAAGGCAACCCGCTTGGATGTTATGCCATCGCCGCAAGGAACGCTGCTCGTTTTCAAAGGAGAGGTGACCATGAATCGTGCTGGAGAAAAATTAACCTGCCAAATGGCCACCTGTCTTTTGAACGATGTGTCGGGTGGAGATAAGACTTTGCGGAGTATTAAAGCCGAAGGTCAGGTCGTTCGGGAAATGAATGGCCAGAGAGTGGAAAGCGACGTGGCTGTTTTCGAGCAATCTTCGGGGCAAATTAACCTTACGGGGCATGTGCAATTTCAGGAACCCGATTTAAAAGTCACGGCACAATCGCTGAACTATGATCCGAAGACCCAGGTAATGTTGGTTAAGTCTTTCGAAAAAGACCGTGTGAGCATTAAGTCCACACGTGCTGGTTATGCAACGGGTGAACTTAAGGGTACTTTAGGAAAGTTAGAACGTAATTTGGATACGGGATTACAAGTTCTAACCATGGAGGGAATGGCGGAGTTTATCTCGGAAAGAGGTAAAGTTACTTCGAAGAAGATTGTGGTTAGTGAAATCGAAAAAGGTGAAACTTTAGTGGTGGCCGATGGTTCCGTGAAAGGGGAATTACCCGAGGGAGATTTTGCAGCACAGGCTGCACAGTGGAATCAGACGAAAGGAACGATAGAGTTATTAGGTGGTGCCAGTTTACAAGATCCTCGGGGCATCGAGGTATCAGGAACAGTCATTCGTTCGAATACTTTAACCGAAGAAATCGTCGTGTTATCGACTCCAGGCTATCGAGCTAAGATTAAAATTCCTCGGGTCGGTAATTTACCCGCGGATGCTTTGGCCGAAGCCGAGACAATTTTTGTGAATAACGAATCGAGCGCTGTCGAAATTGATATGAACGGCGCGGTTAAGTTCACGATGGGAAGTACGCAAAGTGAATCGAATCGATTGGTAGCTTACTCATTACCGCGTGCAAAGAATGAAGCGAAGCGAGAGTTTAATTTACAAAAAGTTTTCCTGACGGGAGCAGTGAAGTTTAGGCAGCCTGGATTGCGCTGTCAGGCTGAACGTATCGATTATCAGCCTACGGTTAAGGTGGAGGAAATTCTTCCTGCCGATAATCTCACAGGAACTCCCCAATGGCTGGTTCTCAGTGGTGGATCCGACGAGAATCGGCCACGATTGTTTATCGATTCAGAATCTGGAAAAACTTCCGAATATATCGCCGATAAGCACGAGGTGCTGAGGACGGCTGAGATGACAAAGTTCTTTTTGCGTGGAGACGTCGTCATGCATGGTGACGGTCTCGACGCAAAGTGCGATTTACTGGAGGGCTTGGCCAAGGCGAACGCAGAGGGTCGTCAAACCGCCCGTTTGATCGTGGGGCGTGGAGGGGTTGATATCCTTACCGAGAGTTCTAAGGCCTATGGTAAGACGCTCGAGATTAACCCAGAAATCGGCGAGGCCCGACTTTTTGGCGATGCTTATTATCGAGACAAAGAAGGACGTGAGGCAGTTCCAGCCAAAGAGATTGTTTATGATATGACTAAGCGTGTTTGGCGGATGGAACAATCGAAGAACCCCAACAACCCGAATCAAGTTGTCCGTCCTAAGATTTACCTCGGACCAGAGTTTACGCTGCCGAAAGTCAAAAACCTCGACAACTGACCTCAATCACATCCTCATTGTCTTATGTCTGACAAAAGCGAAAATGGATTCATTCGCGTTGATTCGCTCGGGAAAGTTTATGGTCAAAACGCCGCCGTTAAAGAGGTTAGCATGCAGTTGCGTGCCGGTGAGATTGTTGGACTGCTCGGACCGAATGGGGCAGGGAAGACCACGACTTTTTACATGGTGGTCGGATTGATTCCTGTTTCTTCCGGCAAAGTTTATCTTGATGGAAAAGATATTACAGCAATGCCGATGTGGCAAAGAGCTAGAAAGGGAATTGGCTATCTTCCCCAAGAAGCTTCCATCTTTCGTAAGCTGACGGTTTGGCAAAATGTTATGGCCGTGGTCGAAACTTTGGGGCTGTCTCCACGTGATGCCCAAACCCGAACTGCGCAGCAGTTAGCTGACCTCGGTTTAGAGAGATTAGCTCGTCAGCCTGCCTTTACCCTTTCCGGTGGTGAGCGTCGCCGTCTCGAGATTGCTCGCGCCTTGGCTACCAACCCCCGATTTCTTCTTTTAGACGAGCCCTTTAGTGGCGTGGATCCAATTTCGGTGGCGGAAGTTCAGACGATTGTTCGTCGGCTGAAGGAAAGGGGTATCGGGGTATTAATTACCGACCATAATGTTCGGGAAACCCTTTCGATTGTCGACCGGGCCTACCTGATTCACCAAGGACGCGTGCTTGTCTCGGGTACTCCGCATGATATAGTTAATAATCCAGAAAGCCGACGTCACTACCTTGGCGAAAGTTTCAAACTCTAAAATCAATGCCTGAATCCGCTCCCGAAACTCGACCCGAATCTGTCTCCGTGAGTGAGTTCTTTCACTCCTACCGCGACATGCTACAAATGGAATTGCTGGCAGGAGCTGAAGGATTGGAGAATGTTATTTCAGAAAAATCGATTAACCGCCCTGCTTTAGCGGTAACGGGTTACTTTAAGGAATTTGCTAATCGACGTTTGCAATTACTGGGCGCCGGCGAAATGGCCTACTTAATGGATCAGGCTCCGGACGTTCGTCAGCGTCTGATGGAGGATGTTTTTACCAAACAAATTCCGGCCATTGTGATTTCACGCGGGCTTCAAGTGGACGAATCGATGAAGCAGTTGGCGGATAAACACCGCGTGCCGGTCATTCGCACACAGTTGAAATCAAAAGACTTTTCAGCCGAGGCGACGGTTTTACTCGAGGAAAAGTTCGCTCCACGGACCAATTTGCATGCCACGATGGTCGACATTAAAGGCGTGGGAGTTCTTTTACGGGGAGCTTCAGGGGTTGGAAAAAGCGAATGTGCGTTGGCTTTGATTGAACGTGGTCACTCACTGGTGGCTGACGATTTTGTCTTGGTGACTTTGATTGCTGATCGCGAACTACAAGGAACTTCAAAAGAGTTAAATCGCGGGTATATGGAATGTCGGGGTATTGGTATTATTAATATCGCCTCAATCTTTGGTGTGCGCTCGGTTCGTCGCGATAAGCGGATTGATTTAGTGATTACTTTTGTCCTTTGGCAGCCAGGTATGGAAGAAGAGCGATCCGGCTTGGATGTTGAGACGGTCGAAATCTTGGGACGAAAAGTTCCACATATGACTTTACCAGTCCGACCTGGTCGAGACATGGCTCGTCTGGTCGAAGTAGCAGCGATGGTCCAAGCCCTGCGTGGCATGGGTCATGACTCTGCGAAAGAATTCAGCGATCGCCTCATTCAATTCATGAATCGAGGCGATAAGGATCGCGAGTAATCTTAGTTACGAGAGCCGTCCCAGCGACAATCGGCCATCACTCGTAAACAAATTTCGCGCAAATCGAAAAGGGCGTTTTCGATGTCGCTCGTTGCTTCGGCTGAGCTGAGTTTGGCTTCGATGGGTAAATGAGAGGTTAAACCGATGGCCTGATTGATGGCGGAAAGAGCTCGCTTCATGTGTACAAGGGCGAGCGACATGTCACCTGTATCAGTCGCATTGATGGCCATAATCATCTCGTGTTGCACATCCCAAAAAGAATGCATCAGGTCGCCAGAGGCACTGGCAGTAATGGTGTCACCAGCGTTTTTGTTAAGAACGTTAAGAGAGGAGGTGAGTTGTTGTCCAAGCGCCCGTGCTACCACATACACGGGGTGTTGATGTATGCAGTAGGGTAGGTCGAA
>RFOO01000125.1 GCA_009926645.1 bacterium
GCCTAGCCAGCGCACAGGCTCGACGGTAAGCCAGACATAAGGCTGTCCGTTGACATTACCTGCCTCGGCCACGGATAATTTTATTTCACTGGGCTGCTCGGGGGGGTTGAGGTCAGTGCGGCCAATCGCGTAAGTCGCCCAAGACCCTGCAGGGGGTAGATTTTCTGCAAAAATGTTCCATTGCGCCTTGGCACTGGGTACGGCCGTCAGAACGGCAATCAGCCACCACAGTAATCGCATCATGCACGAATAATGGGCAAAATCGTTGATTTTACCAGCCCGCAATCGTGTTTAGAGCACCTTTGGTTTTGACTCATTCGGTGCTTTGATGACCCTATTTACTCCCATGGAAACAAAAGCACAGAATCGCCAAGCCCTTAGCTGGGTCGGTCGTGCTTCTATTCCTGCGATGATTATTATTGGGCTCTAGGCCCGCTGAACGGACCGCCCTTGGGCGATTGACCGTTCCGCGGCAACCGGAGCGTAGGCTCGCTTTTGTTTCTCTCTCCCTTTAACCCATCAATCCATGACACGAAAAATTGAAATCTACGATACAACACTCCGCGACGGATCGCAGGGGCTGGGGGTGCATTTTTCGGTCGAAGATAAATTGCGCGTTGCACAAGAACTCGAACGCTTTGGAGTTGCCTACATTGAGGGAGGTTGGCCGGGCTCAAACCCGCGCGACATTGAATTTTTCGCCGAAGCTCGAAAATTAAAATTCCGCAAAGCTAAACTTGCTGCTTTCGGTTCGACGCGAAAAAAGGGTATCCGTGCATCGGAAGATGCACAGGTGCGCGGCTTACTGGAAGTACACACGCCGGTCGTTACCATTTATGGCAAGACTTCGGCTTTGCATGTGCGTGAAGTCTTGCGCTGCTCTCCTGAAGAAAATTTAGCGATGATTGCCGACACGGTGGCCTATTTGAAGTCACATCATCGTGAAGTCGTTTACGATTGCGAGCACGCGATCGATGGCTGGAAGGAAGATCCCGCTTATGCCCTTGCTTGTTTCCGTGCGGCAGCGGAAGCAGGAGCCTCTCGTATTGTGCTCTGCGATACGAACGGAGGTTCTTTACCCGATGAAGTAGCCGCCTGCACGCGGGCAGCGATGGCGGCAGTTGCCGTCCCTATCGGCATACACACCCATGATGATTCTGGTTTGGCACTAGCCAATGCTCTGGCCTCATTGGATGCGGGAGCTGTTCACGTCCAAGGTACGATGAATGGTATCGGTGAGCGCACAGGGAACTGTGATTTAACCGCCGTTATTCCGGTTGCTCAAATCAAGCGGGGCTGGAGTTGTGTACCCGCTAGTTCATTGCGACGACTAACGGCACTTTCACGATTTGTTGATGGTGTTATCAACCAAGCTCCTGACCCTCGTCGTCCTTGGGTTGGAGCGGCAGCTTTTGCCCATAAAGGCGGAACGCACGTTGACGCCGTAAGAAAGTTTTCAGCGGCTTATGAGCATGTTGATCCCTCGGCTGTGGGAAATAGTCGCGATGTCTTGGTTAGTGATCAGTCGGGCCGTAGTAATTTGACCCTCAAAGCTTCCGAGTTGGGTATCGAATTGGATAAAGATGCTCCTTCGACCCGAGCTGCTTTGGAAGAATTGAAGAAACTTGAACATCAAGGGTGGAGCTTCGAAGACGCTGATGCCTCTTTGGCTCTTCTACTTCGTCATCATTTAGGTAAATCGAAAGAGATACCTTTCACCGTGGTGAGTTATCATGTATCGGTGCAAGGCGGGCAAAAAGAGACGACTTGCGAGGCCACCGTTCGGGTTCGTGTTGGTAAAACTGAAACTTTAACCGTGGCGGAAGGGCAGGGGCCAGTTCATGCTTTAGATCAGGCTTTGCGCCAATCTTTAGTTAAGGCCTTCCCTAAACTTAAAAAAGTACATCTGGCCGATTATAAAGTTCGAGTTTTAGCCGGCCAAGATGGCACATCATCAAAAACACGCGTGGTTGTTCGTTCGACTGATGGCAAGCGCTCTTGGGGAACGGTGGGGGTTAGTGCTAATTTAATAGAGGCATCCCTGCGCGCTATCTCTGACGGTTATGCCCATGCACTGGTTTAGTTTTCAGCTGTCCCCGACAGGAATCGAACCTGTATCCTCGGTTTAGGAAACCAATGTTCTATCCATTGAACTACGGGAACGCTTAGAAAATCTAAAACAAAAGGTAGGCGTCGGGCAAGTCCTCATCAGGTTGACAGGGATAGGATTCTGATAAGATTCTTACCTCATGCATGCTCTTTTACTCTCGGCGGATACGGCTTTAACAGTTCCCGTTTGGGCGTGGGTTGGGTTTCTCGTCTTTATTGCTGTGATGTTGGCCTTAGACTTGGGGGTATTTAGCAGCACCGAAAGAGCTCCCTCTTTTAAGGAAGCAGTTGGTTGGTGTGGTGTTTGGATTGGTCTTGCTGTGGCCTTCGGGTTTTTTCTTTCGCATTGGCATGGGAGCGAGACCGCCGAGTTATTTGCTGCGGGGTATGTTTTGGAATTAGCACTTTCGGTCGATAATCTCTTTATTTTTATTCTCGTTTTTGCCCACTTTAAAATCCCAGGTCATTTGCAACACCGGGTGCTTTTCTGGGGAATTATTGGGGCCGTTGTCATGCGGGCCATCTTTATTATCGCAGGTGTTGCGGCGGTTGATCGTTTCACCTTTTTGCTTCCTCTCTTTGGCGTTTTTCTGATCTTCACTGGGTTTAAACTCGCCTTTGCCAAAGATGAAGAGCACGGCAAAGGGGTGGATGAACAATTTGCTGTAAGAATGGTGAGAAAGTTTTTCCCAGTAACCAATCAACTACACGGAAAAGCTTTTTGGATTATCGAACATGGCAAACGGGTTTTCACCCCGCTCTTTATCGTCTTGGTTGTGATTGAATTTACTGATTTAATTTTTGCGATTGATTCTATCCCTGCGGTGTTAGGAATTTTACCCGCTGGGATGTCGGCTGAGGAGCGTCGTTTCATTGCCTTCACTTCCAATATTTTTGCGATTCTCGGTTTACGTTCAATGTACTTTGCTATCGCTGGTTTTATGCAGTATTTTCGTTTTCTCAGACCGGCTTTGGCCATCATTCTCGGGTTTATTGGACTAAAAATGCTGCTTCCTTGGGTAGACTCGCTGAGCACAACGGAAAGTCTCTTGGGGGCTTGGTTGCCCGCCTCGTTCTTTGCTCAGGGTAAATTCCATGTGCCGACGCAAGTTTCTCTCAGCATCATCGGTGTCGTTTTAGCTACCGCCATTGCATTGTCGGTTGCTTTCCCGAAAAAGAAATAGGTTTTTGATGTTTCCTAAAGAGGGACTCTCGCTCAGTGTGACTGCGTGTTTAAGGGTCACCGCCAGTTCTACTTATCCCATCTCAAAGGCAGTCGTACACTGCTGGTCGTTTCTTTGCTGTTTGGATTGGTTTATGCGTCTTCCAGCGCGCTTGGTTTCCCTTTTTTAGTGGGGAAGATTTTACCCACGGTCTTTGGCAGTCCTGAGCAAAGAATACAGCCCTTATTAGTTTTTCCTGATTGGTTGGGTTGGGCTCCGTGGTATTTGCCAAAGGGTAATGAGATTTTCTTCGCCGTGTCTTTTTTGCCGACCATTTTTTTGGTTCGCGGACTCTCGCAGTTTATCTCCACCTACCTCTTAAATTTAGCAGGCTTAAAGGTCGTGGAGTCGGTACGTCGGGCGGTCTTTGTTAAAATACAAGAGATGCATTTAGGCTTTTTTGGTAAGATACCTACGGGGGATCTTTTACAGAGAATCATCAACGATGCTAATGCGGTACGTTTGGTTTTAATCGATATTTCCAACGATCTTTTTGTTCAGCCTCTCACCGTTCTTCTCTCTGTTATCTATGTTATCTTCCTCTGCCTTTCTAAGCCTGGCGGTTATTGGTTCCTGATTTGTCTTCTGGTTATTCCCCTCGTTGTTTTTGTTGTTCGATATATTGGTCGAGCGATACAGCAAAAAGCGCAACGCACCTTAACCTCTTCCTCGAGTTTAAATACCATTACCGTTGAGAATTTGCAGTCTGCACGCGATGTTCGGGCCTATGGACTGCAACAACGAGAGCAGCAGCGTTTTGCTCTCGCGAGTGCGGAAGGCTTGCGCATGCAGGCTAAATTAGTGCGTTATGAAAAAGCATTATCCCCATTGATTGAATTTTCGGCGGCTCTGGGAATTGCGCTCGCCGTTGGGGTGGGCGCTGGGATTGGATTTAAGTTCGAAGAAATATTATCACTGATTACGGCTTTTTATATCGCTTACAGTCCAATCAAACGCATCGGCATGATCAGTGCACAGATTAACATCGCTTTGCCAAGTTTGGCTCGTCTCGAGGAAGTTTTGAATGCACGAGTCGAGGTGGCGGACGCTCCTGACGCACAGCCTTTGCCTAAAGTGAAAGGCGAGATTGAGTTTCAAGGAATGTCTTTTGCTTATGGCGAGGAGGTTGTTTTAGAGATTGGGCAGTTAAAAATCCCTGCTGGTCAATCGGTAGCCTTGGTTGGTCCTAGTGGTGCCGGTAAAAGTAC
>RFOO01000126.1 GCA_009926645.1 bacterium
GCGTTATGCTTCTCCTTAATCCAAGAAAGGAGGACCGAGGTGTCGAGACCGCCCGAATAGGCGAGAACGATTTTTTTCTTCTTACTCATAATAGTTAGATAAATTTTTAATTACGATGGCGGGCAAGGTGGGCAAGAATCGCTTTCTGGACATGCAGGCGATTTTCCGCCTGATCAAAAATAATACTCTGCGGACTAGCCAAAACTTCGGCCGAAACCTCCTCACCAGGATGAGCGGGCAAGCAATGCATAAAATAGGCATCAGGCTTAGCTAAACTTAACAATTTCGCATTCACTTGGTAAGGTTGCATGAGCTTGAGTCTTTCGGCCTTCTCCGACTCCATGCCCATACTAACCCAAACATCCGTATAGACCATATCTGCCCCTTTGACGGCGGCCGTAGCATCGGTCGTGAAAGAAAATGTTTCTTTCAGCCCATCTTGCTTAAGTTGTTTTTTGATTTCAGCACTAGGCTCAAAGCCCTTCGGTCCAGCTAAAGCGACTTCCAAGCCCAAGGCCGCACCACCGAGCACAAATGAGTTAGCCATATTGCAGGCTGTATCACCCAAAAAGGCAATCTTCCTACCTTTCAGAGACTGTACATACTGCTCAGGCTTCCCTTTCGCCCACCGCTCAGCGAGCGTGAACATATCTGTCATGAACTGACAGGGGTGGAGAAAATCAGAAAGCGCGTTAATCACGGGCATCGTACCACTCTGAGCAAATTCCTCGAGTAAAGCGTGCTCGTGGCAACGAATGACCATGCCATGCAAGTAACGTGATAAAACTTTTGCCGTATCCGCCACCGTCTCACCTCGCGAAATTTGCATATCATCGGCATTGAGCATCACGGGCAATCCACCCAACTCATGTACTCCTACTTGGAAGGAAACTCGAGTCCGCGTGCTCTTTTTAAAAAATAATAACCCCCACGATTGCCGAGCGAGATCTGATGTATGGGCAGAAGCACGACCAGCCTTCAGCGCCGCAGCCTGAGCAAAAACAGTAGCGGTTTCAGCGACAGTTAAATCGGTCTCTTTGAGAAAGTGACGCATGAAAGGAAGAGTCGAAAATACTCAGCTGAACGCTTTTGGACAGCGGAAAATTACGTCAAGGAGAGGGGTTTTAAGCAACCTTCCATTGACCCAGGACATGATCCAAGATTTGCACCGACTCGTCTAGTTCGGCAACAGAAGCGTTAAGTGGCGGTAACAATCGGATAGCAACGCCACCCGCGGGCACCGTCAATATCCCCGCTTCACGCAGGGCAGCGACTACTGGAAGTGGATCCACATTTAAAGCCACTCCCACCATATAGCCAACCCCGCGGATTTCCCGAATAATGGCTGGGTATTTTTTAGCTAACTGATTGAGCGAAGCATGCCAAGCGACGGATTGTTTAGCGACGCGCTCAACCAGCTGCTCGCTTTGCACGACTTCTAAGACTGCCAAAGCCGCAGAAGCGGCTAAAGCACCACCTCCAAAAGTTGTTCCATGGGAGCCTGCTTGAAATAATTCATCGCAACTCGGCGACATCCAAATTGCTCCGATGGGGAAACCCCCTCCAAGTCCTTTGGCCATAGCAATCGCATCGGGTTTTATGCCGGCATATTCGTAAGCGAAAAATTTTCCGGTGCGTCCAATCCCACACTGAATTTCATCGATGAATAATAAAACATTCCGCTCCCGACAAAGCGCCTGCAGTTGCTTCAAGAATTCAGGCTGTGCCACAAAAACCCCACCCTCTCCCTGAATCGTTTCAAGCAAAACCGCTGCCGTTGTTTGAGGATGAATCGCTCGATCCCACGCACTAATATCATTCAGTGGTGCCGAGGTGAAACCCGACAATAAAGGGCGAAAACCACTTTGAATTTTTTCCTGTGGCGTAGCCGACATACCACCAAAAGTACGTCCATGAAAAGCACGCTCGGCTACGACAACGCCGATGCAATCTCCTTCTCGGCCAGATTTTTTCTTCCCGTGTAAACGTGCTAATTTGAGCAAAGCTTCATTGGCTTCTGCACCACTGTTACAAAACAACACGCGCCCTGCTCCACAATAGCGAGAAAGCGTAGCTGCCAATCGTCCTTGGGGTTCGTTACGATATAAATTACTGACGTGGACTAATTTTGCTGCCTGCTCGGCGACACGCTTCACCCAAACGGGATGCGAGTGTCCGAGCGCATTCACCGCAATACCCGAAGCAAAATCTAAGTAACATTTACCCTGTGCATCCCAAACACGTGTACCTTCTCCACGCACCAAAGTAATCGCAGCCGAAGCATAATTACGAGCGACATACTGCTCGTAAAGCTTGGCCGATTCGTCGGAGGATGGCAAAAGTGAGTCGCTCATTAGCCGTGAACAATTTCAGTACCGACTCCTTGGTCGGTAAAGACTTCTAAGAGTAACGCATGAGGCACCCGCCCATCAATAAAGTGAACACGGCGAACCCCCTCCTTGAGTGCTTTAACAGCACTATCGACCTTAGGAATCATGCCTCCAGCAATAACACCTTTTTTCTTAAGGTCATCAACTTCACTGACTTTAAGGGTCGTAATCAATGTCGAGGGATCTTTTGGGTCTGCCAACAAACCCGGTACATCGCTCATAAAAATCAAACGCCGAGCCCGGAGCGAATCGGCCACC
This sequence comes from bacterium, assembly GCA_009926645.1. Taxonomy (GTDB): domain Bacteria; phylum Verrucomicrobiota; class Verrucomicrobiia; order Opitutales; family UBA953; genus UBA953. The sequence continues at coordinate 2,649 of RFOO01000126.1, forward strand.
GCAGCGGCGGCAACATCGGCATTGGTATTGTAGGCCTGATCATCGGCATCGAGTGCAATCGGAGAAACCACGGGGAGAAAACCATCAGCGAGGGCTTTCTTAATCAACTTTGCCTTAACAAATTTAATATCACCCACATAACCAATATCGACTGGGTTACCCGCTTCGTCGGAACCAAAAAACTTTTCGCAAAGATTAACCTGATTGCCAGGCATACCCAAAGGATTAGCCCCCCGGGCCCGCAACGACTCGCAGATTTGGGTATTAATTTCTCCGTTCAGAGTTTGTTCGACGATTTTAACGGTATTGGCATCGGTTACACGCATGCCTCCACGAAACTCGGATTTAATTCCTGCGTTATCCATCGCACGGGTGATAGCCTTGCCTCCACCATGAACAACCACGACTTGAATTCCGACAGCGGCCAAGAAAGCGATATCGGTGGCCACCCGGTCTCGACCTTCTGGGTTTGGATCATCCATAAAACTCCCACCGTATTTAACAACAAAGGTAGAGCCCCGGAATTTTTGGATATAGGGAAGTGCTTCGAGTAAAACCTCGGCCTTATGCGCAGCGTGGTTGGTCATCTGTCGGAATTAAAGTGTCAGCGGAGTAAGCGGGCGGGCAATGAAAATTACATCACTCACTCTTGTTGTAATTCACATACCCGTCTGTCAAATCGGAGGCCAACAAACGGAATTTCGCGTCACCCAGATGCAGGTAAAGACGAACGGTAAACTGGCGGGCTTTGACGATTTCCTTCCAGCGTGGCTTATTTTCAGGCAAAGGACGGCCGGCTACCACGGCTGGCACATCATTGTAGTAAATATCCAATTTCGCTTCATCAAGGCCCGTTCGGGCATAACCAGCAGCATCAGCCAAGCGACCCCAATTAGGGTCCTCGCCAAACCAGGACGACTTAACCAAGAGCGAATTGCCAATCGCTCGGGCAATCTTCTCGGCATCAGCACGCTGGCGAGCGCCTTGAACTTCAACCGCAACAACCTTCGTAATCTTCTCCCCATCGCCGACAATTTTCTCGGCGAGTGCAAAACAAACTCGGTCAACTGCCTCTTGAAAAAGTTTTTTCAGAGACGCCTCAGCCGACTCATTAATGACCACCCCAGAAACACCCGAAGCGAGTAATATCACCGTATCATTGGTAGACATATCGCCATCCACACTCACACAATTGAACGACTGATCCGCAGCAGACTTGAGCGAGGTTTTAAGATAAGCTGACTCCACAACTGCATCCGTGGCAACAAAAGCTAACATCGTCGCCATATTCGGCTCAATCATTCCAGCTCCTTTCGCAAAACCTGCCACACTGATTTTTTTACCCTGCCATAAAAAACGTGCTGTCGCTGTTTTAGGTCTGGTGTCAGAAGTTAAGATCGCTTCGGCCGCACGCATTCCTTCGCTCGCTTGATTGGATAAGCGTGCTGCAGCAACGGTAATCCCTGCCGCAACTTTGGACATTGGCAAAAGTTCCCCGATTCGGCCAGTAGAACAAACAACAAAAGTATCGCGAGGTGAACCAACTGCCTTGGCCGACAATTCAGCCATTTTCTGAGCATCGCTATCCCCTTGAGCGGAGGTGCATGCGTTCGCATTGCCACTATTGGCCACCACTCCGCGCACTAAACCTTGGGAGGAAAGCAAAACCGTTTGCGAATAGCGCACGGGTGCCGCTTTGACATCGTTCGTTGTAAACACCCCCGCGGCTGCGCAGGGCTGGTCAGCCACAATCAAAGCGAGGTCTAGGCGATCCCCATTCTTATTTCTGATATCGCAACCCGTAGCGCCCACGCGAAAACCAGGAACATCCGTGATACCTGGGGAATCGTGAATAAACTCGATAGCCATAAAA
>RFOO01000127.1 GCA_009926645.1 bacterium
AGAAAGTTTTTGCGCCAAAATGGCATCGCGCAGGTCTTTGATACAGCAGCAGAGGCAGTACGAGGTGCAGATTTAGTTGTGATTGCCACTCCGGTCGATCGCATGGCCGAAACCTGCCGAGAAATCGGTCCTGCCTTATCCCCTGGAACACTCGTTACCGATGTAGGGAGTGTCAAAACTTCCATCCTAAAAGACGCTAGCCACCTCCCGCCCCAAGTTACTTTCATCGGATCGCACCCGATGGCGGGCTCCGAAAAAGCAGGTGCTACACATGCTCAAGAAAATCTTTTTCAGGATCGACTGTGTTTCATAACGCCAACAGGCCAAGAATCGGCTCAAGCCTTAGAAAAAATCCAGGCATTTTGGACTGAACTAGGCTCGCACCTCTTTACCTGTTCAGCACAACAACACGATGCGATGGTTGCGGCGGTTAGTCATGTTCCTCACGCTGCGGCTTCGGCATTAATCTTAGCCGTCGCCAGTTTACCTGATTTTAATTCTCATGTCGCAGGCTCAGGATTAAAAGACACTACCCGCGTCGCGGGAGGAGAAGAAAATCTATGGACAGGAATTCTGTTGGCCAATTCTCTACCCGTAACGGCGGGCCTCGCTGAACTTGAAAAACACTGTCGCCGATTGCGTCTCGCTCTTGAACAAGGTAACGCCCAAGAAGTTTCGCAATTTTTAAAGGCTGCTAAAATTATCCGTCAATCTCTCGACTAAGCTCTATGACTGAGTCGCTTTTAATTAAACCCTTTCGTACGTCCGCTCGGGGTGTCGCTCAAGTCCCTGGATCAAAGAGCATCACCAATCGCGCTTTAATCTTGGCCGCTCTGGCTGAGGGAGAAACTCTTTTAACGGGCGCGTTGTTTAGTCGAGATACCAAAATTCTCATTCAGGCCCTGCGCACTTTGGGCTTCGTCATTGTCGATGATGAAGTCGCTGGCACGATTCGCATTCAGGGTAATGCGGGAAATATTCCAGTGAAGGAGGGCTCTCTGCATGTCGGCAATGCAGGCACCGCAGCTCGTTTTCTCACGGCTTTTCTTGCTCTCTCTCACCAAGGAAAGTATGCGATGGATGGGGATGTTGCGATGCGCGCTCGCCCGATGTCGGGATTATTAAATTCCTTAGCGAGTTCAAAAACCTTGGCTTACACAGCCGAGGGTAAACCTGCTCAGGCTTTTCCTTTTGTCTTACAAACATCAGGGCAGCTCAAAGATTTGACGGTGGATGCTTCGGCTAGTTCTCAATTATTATCCGCCTTATTAATGGTCTTGCCCCAGCGTGCGGGCGCAACCGTCAAAATGTCTGGTGAAACGGTTTCCGAACCCTTTGTGGTGATGACGGAAAGAATGTGTGCCCAATTTGGCCGTCCGCTCTCACGTGACGCCGAAGGACGCTGGTTCTGCGCGAATCCTGGCGCTTACATCTCGCCTCAAGTTTATGCGATTGAACCCGACGCCACGGCGGCGAGTTACTTTATCGCATTACCTGCTGTCACTGGCCAAGGCTCCTGTGTTCGACTCCAAGGCTATCAACCGAAAGGCCTACAAGGTGATACCGCTTTTGCTGAGGTTGCTAAACTTTACGGGGCTGAGATTGATTACCAAGGCGACTCTGCCCGAGTGCGCAGTTGGCATAATTTACGTGGTGGAGATTTCGATTTTAATCAATTTTCCGACACCTTCCTCACATTAGCTGCCCTCGCTCCTTTAGCAGACAAACCGACAATCATTCGAAATATTGCCCATACTCGCAAACAAGAAACCGATCGACTGTTAGCGATGGCAACAGAATTAAACCGCCTCGGTGTAAAAGTGGAACCGTCTCCTCAAGCCTTACAAGCCGATGCCTCGCTTTCCTCTCTAACGATTTATCCCAGTCGCGATGCTTTACTAAAAACTGCCCAACGTGGACCCACCTCCATCCACACCTATGAAGATCATCGAATGGCGATGAGCTTTGGCATTTTAGGTTCGTATGACTTATTGGGCGATGGCACCCCTTGGATAAAAATCGAGGATCCCGGTTGCACAGGAAAAACTTTTCCACGCTTTTTCCAAGCCCTTGAGGCATTACGCTCATCGTTTGTTAGCATTGCGATTGATGGTGGCGCAGCCTCGGGCAAATCGAGCACCGCTCGGGCAGTCGCTCAACACTTAGGGTTAATGCATGTCGATACCGGAGCTCATTACCGCACACTCACCGTCGGTTTACTTGATGCAAAAGCGACCCCGAGCAATCTCGCTAGCGTTGAGAAAGCTCTGGCCCAATTTAAATTGGATTCAGTTTTGAGCGGTTTCTCCTCGCGCTGTGTCTTAAACGGAAAAATTGCTTCCGAAGCCGAAATTCGAAGCCCCGAGGTTAATGCCCATGTCTCGGCTTTCGCCGCGTTGCCTGCCGTAAGAAATTACATCTTAAATTATCAACGCAGTCAGGTCGAACTGGCTCGTGATGCTGGTTTTGCAGGATTAATCATGGAAGGTCGCGATATCGGTTCCGTGGTTCTCCCTAATGCAACCCTGCGGATTTTTTTGGAGGCCGATGCCGAAGCGCGACGTCTCCGCCGATCAACCGAAGGACAAGCCGATTCCATTGCTCAAAGAGATTTACTCGATTCAACGCGTGCAGCGGCACCCTTGATTTGTCCAACGGGTGCAGTGCGCATTGATAATACCAAGCTCTCTCTGGCAGAAGTTGTCCAAGAAGTGGAGAGACTGATTGCCCCGGCCTTGGCTGTCTCATGATTTTACACTCCCACAATCTCGTTTACCAAGCCGTCTATCATGGGGCACGTTCCTTTATTGAGGTCTTTTCGACTTTAGACGTCGAAGGGTGGGAGAATGTTCCTCAAGGAAGCTGTCTTCTGGCTTCAAACCATCAAAGTATGCTGGATCCTCCTTTAATTGGCTCCTGTCTACCACGAGAGATTTCGTTCATTGCTCGAAAATCCCTTTTTGATAATCCAATTTTTGGTGCTGTCATTCGTGCCTGTCATTCCATTCCGCTCGACCGCGGTGAAGCTGATATCGGAGCCATTCGTATCGCACTTGCTGCCTTACAGGCAGGGCATGGCCTTCTCATTTTTCCCGAAGGTACACGGAGCCACGATGGAGAAATTCAGGAAGCCAAAGCCGGCGCTGGTTTATTGGCCTGCAAATCAGGCGTTCCCGTTGTTCCGATTCATATTCGTGGGGCGCGAGATATTTTACCTCGCGGGGCTCATTTTCCAGTTGGCGGTGCACGCCTAAGAGTGCGCTTCGGGCCAGCTTTATCACCGAAGGATTACGATCCTGGGAAAGAGCACCCTGAGCGTACCGTCGAAGCATCTCGACGCATCTTGGCGGCGATTAAGTCTCTCGACGATATTTCCGACCTTGGTCTTTAAGAAATTCTCTGTGGCATTACCACACAGAGGAAGTCTTCTTTTAACCCGCGGATAACTCCAGGAGACATGTCATCTTTAAACTCAAAATCGAGTTCATCTTCCGTCACAGCCTTCAATGGTTCCATGACGTAGACTGGGTTAAAGGCGATGTTAACGTCGGGTCCGTCGTATTTAACGGCAATCGGTTCATGAGCTTCGCCCAATTCTGATTTTGCTGAAATTTCTAGATTTTGAGATTTCTTAGATACCGAAAGACGAATGGTGTTATGACGATCATCACACATCAGCGATGCACGACCAACGCTGTCTAAAAGATTAACTCGATCGAGACGCACCTTGTTGCCTGCCTCTTTGGGGATGACCTGCCGATAGTTGGGATAATTTCCTTCAACGACCTTAGATACAAGTTGGATACGATCCACAAGACCTTCTTCATTTTTGGGAACTTCAATCGTGAAGCTAACTTGTCTTTCGTTGTTAACGATGTGCACCTTGCCATCGGCTTTGAGCAGTCGTTGCAATTCAGCAATGGTACGAGCTGGTAGAATTAATGATAATGGCTTATCCGAGCCTGCTAACTCACGTTCGCATTTGGCGAGACGTCGGCCATCCGTAGCCACAACCGTTAATTTTCCTCCACCGAGTTCAAAGAAAACCCCATTGAGAATATAACGATTTTCATCGGTTGATTGCGCATAGCTTACTTTGCGCAACATGGCACCAAGGTCTTCTTGGTTAATGGCAATCGAAGATTGATTTGAGAAACTGGTCAGCGGAGGGAATTGGTCAGCAGGTAAACCAGCAATTGTGAAGATGGAGCTGCCCGAACTAATTTTTACTCGATCTTTACCTGTAATTTCTACGGTGGCTTCTTGGGCGGAAAGAGAACGAATAATTGATCCGAGTTTTTTAATGGGTAAAGTAATGCGACCTGGAGATGTGATGGTTGCTTTAATACGACAACAAATACCTAAATCTAAATTGGTCGTCGTGAGAGTTACTGTGTCGCCCTCGGCTTCAATCAGTACATTTTGTAAGATGGGCATCGTTGCTCGATTGCCAACCACGTTGGTAACGCTGGAAAGACCGTTAAAGAAATGGTTTCGGTTTACCTTGAACTTCATGAT
>RFOO01000128.1 GCA_009926645.1 bacterium
ATTTGGCCAGTTATAAATGATGCCTGCGGTGAACAAAGAAAAAGAACGGCCGCAGCAACTTCTTCCACACGACCGATGCGATTCATCGGATGATCGGCCGCCAAATCACGACGCGCAACGCTGTCACCTTCTCCAACAAATCGATTAATCATATCAGTTTGTATCGCCCCTGGGGCAACTGCATTCACGCGAACACCTATTTTGGCATTCTCTAAGGCGGCCACCTTGGTCAAACCTTCCACCGCATGCTTACTGGCGACATAAGCAGCCATGCCTTCGATACCAATCGAGCCTGCCACGGAACTAAGATTCACAATCGCACCGCCGCCTGACTTCTTTAATGCAGGAATTTCGTATTTCATCGACCATAGTACACCCGCGACATTGACGGCCATCGTTTGCGAAAAGTTTTTCTCCGTTTGCTGCTCAATGAGTAATCCTGGTTGACCTTCGATACCCGCATTATTCACCGCAACATCAATCCGACCAAAAGTCGCAATAGCCTGCGATACCGCTCTGGCACAATCCTCCTCCTTGGCATGATCAGCTTGAATAAAAATAGCCGTACCCCCTTGTGCCTTCATTGCCTCCATTAACAAGACTCCCGAGTCAGCGTGACAATCTGTGGCTGCCACTCGATAACCTGCACGCGAAAAAGCTAAAGCCACCGCTTTGCCGATTCCTGCACCCGCCCCGGTTACTAACGCAACTGGACTACTCATTCTATTATTCTCTTCTTTCTAAGATTAAATGTCAAAGAAAGCATCCATCTGTTGTCGCCCACCTGGCTTATTTTGAGGTCATTTTAGGTCATTTACTAAAGGTTATCTAAAAAAGACTTTAATAACAGGAACGGAACGGCACAAAGGGTGAAGCCCATGAATAACCTCATTGATCCTGCCATTTTGTTTTTTGCTTTTGGAGCTATCGCTGGCTTGGTGCGATCAAACCTTGAAATACCTCCTCAGGTATCACGTTTTCTTTCGCTCTACCTGTTGATGGCCTTGGGCCTAAAGGGCGGATTCGCCCTCGCCAAATCTGGTCTTAATGCTCAAGTGCTAACGAGTTTGGGCTGTGCTATTTTATTAGCCATTATAGTACCTCTCATCGGCTACTCCCTACTTCGTCGTAAACTAAATCGTTTCGATGCCATCGCTCTCGCCGCAACTTATGGATCGGTTAGTGCTGTTACTTTTATCACAGCAACTCAACACCTTGAAAACGTGGGTACGCCATTTGGTGGACACATGGCAGCAGCCATGGCACTCATGGAATCGCCCGCCATTATTATTGCTGTGGTATTGGCTAACTTGCATCGCCGTAAAACAACAAGCAACTCCTCGGCCCCAACACTTCCACTAAGTAAAATCTTGCACGAATCTTTTACGGATGGAGCTCAATTACTCCTCCTCGGATCCATGGCAATTGGCATCATCTCTGGAGAAACTGGCAAGGTAGCTATGCAACCTTTTTCGGGAGATTTGTTTAAAGGGATGCTAGCTTTCTTCCTACTCGATATGGGTTTATTAGCTGCACGAAACTTCAAAGAAGTTGCTGGTAAATCCAAATGGGTAATCGCTTATGGTATTCTTGGGCCTCTGACTCATGCCACTATTGCCCTAGGTCTCTGTTTACTTTTCAAAATCGGTCCTGGAGACGGAGCTCTCTTAATGACTCTCGCTGCGAGTGCTTCTTACATTGCTGTACCTGCCGTTCTTCGTTTTGCCATTCCCGAGGCAAATCCCTCGCTGTACTTTGGTCTCTCACTTGGCCTAACTTTTCCGCTCAATATTATTTTAGGTATTCCTTTCTACGCTTCGATTGCACGGATTTGCTTGGGATAAGGAGATAGACATCGGGCGTCAGGAATCGGGAAGGTAAAAAGGTGAGGACTAGTGGACAGGTGGACTAGTGGGCGAGTGGAATTGGGCAACAGGCATCGTAGATTGGGCAGTAAACCTTAAAACACCATCTCCGGAATCCTGAGACCTGATCTGAATTTACCGCTTGGAACGGACGCCACGGAGTGACGTCCCTACCCATTCACATTACCCGACGCCTGACACCCGACACCTGACACCTAATTTCATTGCCTGTTCGCCCAAGCTTGGGCTCACCGAACGAGTTCTCATCTCATCCCTTAAGTTTTATCTGCGTCTCAATGTCTTAGACCCTTTGGGGCTAAAAGGGTCTAAGTAAAGTGGCGGAGAGGATGAGATTCGAACTCACGGTACCCTTTTGGGGTACACCCATTTAGCAAACGGGCGCTTTAGGCCACTCAGCCACCTCTCCAGGTCCCATGTTAATTCACGGGAAAACTTTGATAGATTATGGACTTTGAGAGGTCAAGCGTATGCGAAAAACCTCATGAATCTAAAAACTTTCCGAGTTTAGCGGGGTTTAAAATTTAGAAAATTTAACCATGCACTCACTCACAAAAGTGGCTTTGGTCTGTTTATTTGGCACAGCATTCTCCTCAAATGCTCAATCTCAGGTTAGTGGTCAGAGCCCTTCAGTTGAAGATAAACAACCAGCGGTAAGACACCAAAATACCCTGCATCACCCTCCCGTGAGTGCTAGCAAATCATTCGGCAGACTTGGAGATCCCATTAACGGATTAAATGCCAGTCAATTGGCTGCATTCACCGAGGGTAGAGATGACTTTGAAACCGCTGAAACGATCGAAGGCGGGCTGGGGCCGATTTTTAATCGCGACTCTTGTGTTGCTTGTCACAAACACCCTACCTCGGGTGGCAGTAGCCCTATCAATGTAACAAGATTTGGTTTGGTCACCGACCATCATTTCGACCCACTCGAGTCTCTTGGAGGATCATTGTTACAGAACCACGCCATCGATCCACGCATCCGAGAAAAAATTCCTCCTCAGGCCAATCACGTTAGTTTTCGCAACTCCACCCCACTCTATGGCCTAGGATTAATTGAAGCGATACCCGAGAGCACCCTCTTGGAGAACGCTCGCAAAAACCCTGGGGATAATATCAAAGGTCGAGCTTCACTGGTCAAAGATATCACAACCAATCGCATCATGGTTGGCCGATTCGGCTGGAAGGCACAGCAGGCAACTCTTCTCGCTTTTTGTGCCGACGCCTATGTCAACGAACTCGGAATTACCAATCGATTTTTCCCTAAAGAAAATGCCCCCAATGGTAATCAGCGTCTCCTCGCCATCTTTGATAAAGTAGCCGATCCTGAAGATCAAATCGACCCTGTTTCTGGGAAAGGAGATATCGATCGAGTAACCGACTTTATTACCCTACTAGGTCCTCCCCCCTCCAAAACACTAAGCCCTTCAGCCGCCGCAGGGAGAATCGTTTTTCAAAATCTGGGGTGTGCACTCTGCCACATTCCCAGTATGAATACCGACAATCGAAGTCCCATTGTTGCTCTTAGAAACCGCGAAGTCAGACTTTATTCAGATCTCTTACTTCACCACATGGGCTCACTGGGTGACGGAGTCGTTCAAGGCGATGCGTCGGCGGATGAAATGCGAACTGCCCCGCTCTGGGGATTAAAACACAGTGCACCCTACTTACACGATGGCAGTGCTCAAAGCTACCAAGAGGCTATCGAACAACATGACGGCGAGGCTAAAGCTTCCCGCGCTCGATACCTGCGCCTCAGTAAAATCGAAAGAGATAACCTCAATGAATTTCTCGATTCGATTTAATTGCTGTTTGATCTCATAACCCAACAAGGACCATCCATTGAGGCTATTAGGGGTATTTACCGCGCAATATCGTTCTGACCAATCACGCGAATTCCGTGAGTTTGTAAGACTGAAGCGGCAAGCTCTTGAGCCTCGGCACGGACCACCAAACCATAGCGATTATTGGGGCGAAAGAGGAAAGGATAGACGTAATGGATATTAATTTCTGCTTTCAGTAGAACACTCGTAATCTCTTTAAGTTGGGCTTCGGAATGAAGCTCAATCGCTACGACTGGAACAGTGTCATAGGAAAATCGGTGATCCGATAGCACTTTTTCTGCCCGCTCAGGATAATCGACAACAATGCGGATGATGGACGAATCAGTAGTATCAACCAAACAAAGGGCCATAATATGAATATCAGCCTGACCGAGTGACTCCACGAGTTCGTTCAGACGACCTACTTTATTTTCGACGAAAATAGAAAACTGACGAACTGGACCTAAGTCAGGCTCATTGGTAGTTTCAGAACCCATATACCTAAACGATGACAGAAATATGCGGATTCTCCAGCCTGTTTTCGGTTGATTTCAAGGTATGGAGTAAGAGTGTTGACCCATGTTCGCTTTGTTTGCCGTCGCCCTTGCGCAATCTGCGGTTTTATTACCTGAAACCATCGTCGTCGAGTCGCGCAATGAGCAAGCACTAGCCGATTCCTCGCCTTCCATTAGTAAGGTTCAAATCAGCACAGCCACCGCTGAGGGTTTAGGAACTTTGGGCGGAGTACTTCAGTCAACTCCAGGCATTTATACGGCCCCCACCTCAGGCGAAGGATCCCAAACCTCCTTGT
>RFOO01000129.1 GCA_009926645.1 bacterium
TCGGCAGCGGCTGGGAATCCAGTCATGATGCAGGCATCGGCGGTTTTTGAGGCCCAGGCAGGAGTTACTTTCTTTCCGTTGATAAAGGTGCCTTCACCAGGGATACCGAGGTAGGTTTTTTTGGCGGTAAAATTGTAAATCACCCCGAGTACAGGATTGGAGCCATGCATCAGTCCCAGAGATACGCAGGTGCATGGCTGATTGCGGAGGTAGTTATAGGTGCCGTCTAGTGGGTCCACTACCCAGTAATAGTCTTGGCTTTCAAACAGAGAGGCATCACCTCCAAGTTCCTCTCCGATGATGGGAAGTCCGGTAGACTTTAAACGTTCGCGAACAAGGTTCTCTGAATCCACATCGGCCTGCATTTTAACATCATCGTCGGTTTCGACATTGATGGTTCGAGAGGCCCCTTGTTCTAAGAGGTCGCCTGCCGCATGGGCAGTGCTCAGGGCTATTTCTTTGAGAGAGGCGAGGGAAGAGGGGGCCACGTCGTTAACTAATACGAGCTTGGCGATTTGGGCAATCCAATGATTCCCGAGGTCTGTACCAAATAAAGAGCCCGATTCGAGTGAATCGGGCTCTGAGAGTTTTAGGGATGACGAGAGCTTAAGGCAGCTCGGTTACGCCCATCAGGTAGCGATCGCATTCACGAGCGGCACCACGACCTTCGTTGAACGCCCAAACCACGAGACTTTGTCCACGACGACAATCGCCCGCAGCGAAGACGCCAGGTAAACTTGTCGTATACTTTTCGTGTTCGGCTTTGATGTTTGTACGAGCGTCGCGCTCAACATTCAAGGCATCGAGAAGGGGTTGTTCGGGTCCAAGGAAGCCCATCGCCAATAAGACGAGTTGAGCGGGCATTACTTTTTCTGTGCCAGGGACGTTTTGAGGAACGAACTGACCTTTCTCATTCTTCTTCCATTCCACTTGTACAGTGTGAACGGCTTTAACGTTACCTTGCTCATCGTTTTCGAACTTTGTGGCAGTCGTAACGTAAACACGGGGGTCCGAGCCGAATTTAGCGGCGGCTTCTTCTTGGCCGTAATCGACCTTGTAAGTCTTGGGCCACTCAGGCCATGGGTTGTCCTTTTGTCGGGTCAAAGCAGGCTTAGGCATGATTTCTACCTGAGTTACCGTTTTGCAACCATGGCGCAGTGAGGTGCCAACGCAGTCTGTACCCGTGTCACCGCCACCGATAATGACCACATCTTTGCCCTTAGCGCTGATGTAGTTCGGGGCTTGGGTGTCATCGAGAATCGTCTTGGTATTAGCGGAAAGGAAATCCATCGCGAAGTGGATGCCTTTGCCTTCGCGACCTGGAATAGGAAGGTCGCGAGGTTTGGTTGCACCTGTGCAAATAACAATCGCATCGAAGTCTTTGCGGAGTTTTTCGGCACTGAGATCAACGCCAACGTTAACCCCACATTTGAAGGTTACGCCTTCGTCTTCGAGAAGACGAATACGACGCAGTACGACCTCTTTCTTATCCAACTTCATGTTGGGAATTCCGTACATCAGGAGGCCACCTGGGCGATCAGCGCGTTCAAAAACGGTTACATTGTGACCCGCATGATTTAATTGTGCAGCTGCGCTCAGTCCGGCAGGACCAGAACCAATGACCGCAACTTTTTTACCAGTGCGTTTCGAAGGAGGGCGGGGGATGACCCAACCATTTTCCCATCCTTTATCGATAATGGAGACTTCGATATTTTTGATGGTTACTGGCGGATTATTAATACCCAAAACGCACGAACCTTCGCAAGGAGCAGGGCAGACACGACCCGTGAACTCAGGGAAGTTGTTGGTTTTGTGTAAACGGTCTAAGGCTTCACGCCAGAGACCACGATAAACTAAATCATTCCACTCAGGGATGAGGTTGTTAATCGGGCAACCACTTGCCATGCCACTGATTAATTTTCCGGTATGGCAGAAAGGCACGCCACAATCCATGCAACGAGCACCCTGCTTGCGCAGTTTTTCGTCGGAATGGTGATGATGAATTTCCTTCCAATCACCAATGCGAGTGATCGCATCGCGATCGGGAGGTAGTTCGCGTTGATATTCAACAAATCCAGTTGGTTTTCCCATATTTAAAAAACGTTTTTTATGAGTGAGGGGCTGATGAATTAACCTCCGCCAACGCGAGCCACGTCGCGGGCATTGATTTCGAAGGCTTCGTTAAGTGCTGCATCGCCACTGAGACCTTTCGCTTCAGCAGCGGCAATGGCTTGCAGGACTCGCTTGTAGTCTTTGGGCATCACTTTGACGAATTTCGGCAAGAGCGAGTTCCATTCGGCTAAAACACGAGCAGCTTTCTTGGATCCAGTTAATTGAGCATGACGTTGAATGAGTTCTTTTAAGGACTCGGCGTCTTGTGACTCTACTTTTTCCAAGCCAACCATCTGCGTGTTGCAGTGTTTGGCGAAGTCGCCCTTTTCATCGAGGACATAGGCTACGCCACCGCTCATACCAGCCGCAAAATTGCGTCCGGTTTCACCGAGAACGATAATGCGTCCGCCGGTCATGTATTCACAACCGTGGTCACCGACGCCTTCAACGACAGCGGTAACACCAGAGTTACGAACGGCAAAACGTTCACCAGCAACACCGCGAATGAAGACTTCACCTGAAGTCGCTCCGTAAAGAGCCACATTTCCAGCGATGATATTTTCTTCGGCAGCAAAGGTCGCTTTATCATCGGGTTTGATGATGATTTTACCTCCCGAGAGGCCTTTACCAACGTAGTCGTTGGCATCGCCTTCGAGGGTGATGGTTACGCCAGGAGGTACGAAGGCTCCTAAGCTTTGGCCAGCGCTTCCCTTGAAGTTTAGTTGGATGGTGCCTTCGGGCAGACCTTGCCAGTGCTTCTTGGTAATTTCGTTACCTAAGATTGTGCCAACCACACGGTGGGTGTTTTTGATGGGCAGGCTCAGGGAAACTTTTTGACCCTTCTCGATAGCGTCTTTGCACTTGGGTAGAATTTCCGTGAGGTCGAGCGATTTCTCGAGGCCATGATCTTGGATTTCGGTGCAATAGCGACCGACTTCAGGTCCTACTTTCGGTGAGTAGAGTAACTTCGAAAGGTCGATGCCTTTGGCTTTCCAGTGAGCGACGGCGTGGCGAGGCTCAAGGATGTCGGTGCGACCTACCATGTCGGTAAGTTTACGGAATCCAAGTTGAGCCATCAGTTCACGGACTTCTTGTGCGATAAAGCGCATGAAGTTTACAGCATGCTCAGGGTCGCCAGTGAAGTTCTTGCGCAACTCGGGGTCTTGAGTAGCGACGCCGACGGGGCAGGTGTTCAAGTGGCAGACGCGCATCATGATACAGCCCAGAGAGACGAGCGGAGCGGTGGCGAAACCAAATTCTTCAGCGCCGAGCAAGGCAGCAATGACCACGTCACGTCCGGTCTTTAATTGACCATCGGTTTCAACCACGATGCGTGAGCGCAGGTTGTTGAGCAGAAGAGTTTGGTGGGTTTCGGCGAGTCCGAGTTCCCAAGGTAATCCCGCGTGCTTGATGGAGGTCTGAGGAGAGGCTCCTGTACCGCCGTCGAAGCCAGAAATGAGAACCACGTCAGCGTGAGCTTTAGCAACACCCGCAGCGATGGTTCCGACACCTACTTCGGACACCAATTTTACGCTGATACGAGCAGCACGATTGGAGTTCTTGAGGTCGTGAATTAACTCCGAGAGATCTTCGATGGAGTAAATATCGTGGTGAGGGGGAGGAGAAATCAGTCCAACACCTGGGGTGGAGTGACGAACCTTGGCAATCCAAGGATAGACTTTACCACCCGGTAACTGTCCACCTTCGCCTGGCTTAGCACCTTGCGCCATTTTGATTTGAAGCTCGCGTGCTTGGGTAAGGTAAAGGCTGGTTACGCCAAATCGACCAGAAGCCACTTGCTTAATGGCTGAATTCTTGGAGTCACCGCGTTCATTCGTCCAAGTAAAGCGTTCAGGGTCTTCGCCACCTTCGCCAGTATTCGATTTTCCACCGATACGGTTCATCGCAATCGCGAGGCTTTCGTGAGCTTCTTTAGAGATGGATCCATAACTCATCGCTCCCGATTTGAAGCGCTTGAGGATGTTTTCGATGCTCTCGACTTCTTCGATGGGGATGGATTTTTGAGGTTTGAGTTCCAGTAATCCGCGCAGCGTGAAAATTTGCTGCATCTGTTGATTTACCAAGTTCGAATAGGTCTTAAAGGTTTCGTAGTTTCCTGTACGAACTGCTTTTTGCAAAGAGTGAATGACTTGAGGGCTGAAGAGGTGACCTTCACCTTCGTTGCGCCATTGATCTTCGGCAACTGCCGCAAGGTCTGAACCCTCGATTCGTGTGGCTGTACCTGTAAAGTATTGATCAACCACTTTTTGTTGGAGGCCAACGCACTCAAAGATTTGCGCACCGAGGTAACTTTGGATGGTTGAGATACCAATCTTGGA
>RFOO01000130.1 GCA_009926645.1 bacterium
GCCACCCCACAACGTATGCGCGTTGCTGTCATAGAGGAAAGATTCACTGAGATGTGCTTGGCTTCAACCCGAAAACCCGCCCGCTTGGGACTCAAAAGCGACTTGGTTCTTATTTAGGGTCACTTTAACCAATGACCCATCCAAGATTTTACCCGCTAAGATTTCTTTGGCTAGCGGTGTTTCAATCTCCCGTTGGATAAATCGACGAAGCGGACGAGCCCCATAAACAGGATCGAGTCCACGATCGGCCAACCAACCATACACTTTTTTATCTAACTCAAGACGAATACGCTTGGAGGCGAGACGAGCATTCAGGGCTTGGATAAGCAAACTAGCAATCGCTTCTACTTCCTCTAGGCCTAAAGCCCGGAAGAGAACGACTTCATCAATCCGATTCAGAAATTCCGGACGGAAGTGCTGACGGAGATCGGTCATGACCGATTCACGAACGCTTTCACTCATCTCACCCAGACCAGCGGCATGAGCGATATGACGACTTCCAATATTAGAAGTCATAATGAAAATCGCGTTGCGACAATCCACCGTACGTCCTTGAGAATCGGTCAAACGACCATCATCGAGAACTTGCAGTAAGAGGTTAAAGACATCGGGGTGGGCTTTTTCCACCTCATCCAACAACACAACACTGTAAGGATGACGTCGGATGGCTTCAGTCAACTGCCCTCCCTCTTCATGACCAATATAACCAGGAGGAGCCCCCACCAAACGCGAGACAGCATGCTTTTCCATGTACTCTGACATATCGATGCGAATCATCGATTTTTCGTTATCAAAAAGTTCCAAAGCCAACGCCTTAGCGAGTTCGGTCTTACCAACCCCCGTTGGACCAAGGAATAAGAAAGAGCCCACTGGTCGGCGAGGATCTTGCACCCCTGCACGCGAACGTTGCACGGCTTCAGCAACTGCCAAGACAGCCTCGTTTTGACCAACCACCCTAGCCTCCAAGTGTTGTGTCAGCTGTAACAATTTTTCTCGCTCACTCGAAAGCAAACGGGTGACAGGGACCCCCGTCCAACGTGAAACCACTTCAGCAATTTCTTCAGGTGTCACCGTTTCTCGGAAAAGACTCGTTGCTGATTGAGTGGATTTTTCAAGCGCCGCTAAATCTTTCTCTAACTGCGGAATTCGGCCGTGGCGCAAAGCTGCCATGGCGTTGAGGTCGTTCTTGCGTTCTGCCACTTCCATCTCTCGACGTGCGGCATCGAGTTGCTCACGAGCATTTCGGACCTTGGTGACCATCGCTTTATCCGTTTCCCAACGGGTACGAACACTGCGTTGCGACTCACGCGCTTCGGCCAATTCTTTGCGTAAGATTTCTAAACGTGCTTTCGAGGCCTCATCTTTCTCATTTTTGAGAGCTGATTCTTCGACTTCAGCTTGTAAAACACGGCGATTCAAAACGTCTAACTCCGAGGGTACGCTATCAATTTCTGTTCGAATTTGTGCACAGGCTTCGTCCACTAAGTCGATGGCTTTGTCGGGCAAGAAACGCGCTGTAATATAACGATCTGAGAGTACAGCGGCTTCGACTAAAGCCGCATCTTCAATACGCACACCGTGGTGCACCTCAAAACGTTCGCGCAAACCGCGAAGAATGGAAATGGTATCCGTTACACTTGGTGGTTCAACTAAGACCTGTTGGAATCGTCGTTCTAAGGCAGCGTCTTTTTCCACGTGCTGACGGAATTCATCCAAAGTAGTCGCCCCGATACAGTGTAATTCACCACGTGCCAGCATCGGCTTTAAAAGATTGGATGCATCCATGGCTCCATCGGTTTTACCTGCACCGACCAAGGTATGCATTTCATCAATAAAAAGGAGAATATTTCCTTCCGCAGATTTCACTTCCGCTAAAACCGCTTTGAGACGCTCTTCAAACTCACCACGATATTTAGCACCAGCCAACAAGGCACCCATATCGAGAGAATAAATGACTTTATCACGGAGTCCTTCAGGGACATCGCCATTGACGATGCGTTGAGCCAATCCTTCGACCACAGCCGTTTTACCAACTCCTGGCTCGCCGATGAGCACAGGATTATTCTTGGTTCGTCGGGATAGGATACGAATCACGCGACGAATCTCTTCATCGCGGCCAATCACAGGATCCATCTTCCCTGTGCGAGCTCGAGCCGTTAAATCGAGGCCGTATTTAGATAAAGCCTCATAAGTTGATTCAGGATTAGCCGTGGTTACGCGTTGCGATCCGCGAACAGATTTCAAAGCCGCCATGATTTGCGATCGCCCAAAACCGATACTAGCAAAAGCCGCTTTTAGGGATGGGCTTTCGGAAAGCGCCAGAAGCACGTGTTCGGCTGAGACATAGTCGTCTTTCATCAGCGAAGCTTCCTCTTTCGCCTGTAACAAAACTTGGTGTGATTCAGCCGAGAGTCCCGGTGAATCGGTGACTTGAGCCAAGCGAGGCTGACGTGAGAAAAGTTGAACAACCGCCGAGGCTAAAACTTTTTCCTCTTTGCCTGCTCGTCGCAAAAGCGATGGAACAACCCCACCCTCCTGATGCAGAAGAGCGTAAAGAATATGAGCTGGCTCGATTTGTCCATGGTGTCGCTGAATCGCTTCACTATGTGAAAGTTGCAGGGCCTCCGTTGTTTTGTCGGTCAGATTTCCGAATGGTGAACTCATGATACAATTACCCTGCAAGAATCATTCCAAACCTTCATCACATTCTGCGTTGAATTTTTAGTAAAGCAACGGGATATCGATGGAAATTCTTTTGCTTATTCTACAGTCAACGTGACAGGTCGTCGCGGTCGCGACGAGTTGTCGCAGAATCGCCCATAACTTCAATCAATCCCTTATTGCTCCAACCGGCAAATAAGCTATGATGATTAGATGACGCAATCTGCGCCACTTTCGGCCCTAAAACGTTTATTAGATGACCCCTCTCCCGTGGTTAGAAAAGCGGTTTTCGATGGCGTAAAAGCCGCTGGAACCGAGGGCGTTCTCTGGTTGGAAAATTTAACCACCAACAGAAAATTAGGTGTCCACGCCAAATCCTTACTGACTCAGTTAAGAACCTCTGAATCGGCCACCCAGATTTTTTTGCAATATATCGAAGGTGGTAAAATCGAGCTCGAAAAGGCCTGTCTTCTTTTGGAGCGAGCCATTAACCCACCATTATCGGAAAATGATTACGCCGATAAGTTAGATCGTTTCGCCGAACGAACGCGAGAGCTCATGGCAGAACCAGCCGACGTGAAAACGAAATGTCATCTTTTGTGCCGAGTACTTTTTGGCGAGGAGGGGTTTCGCGGTGCTCAGCAATCCTTTGCCACACCCGAGGCTTCACTGCTATCCAAGGTACTTCATTCTAAAAGAGGCATCCCCCTCTCCCTATGCCTGATTTTTCTCCTCGTCGCTCAACGACTAGGGTTGCCCGTCGAACCAGTCGGATTACCAGGCCGATTTATGGTGGGAGTTTTTAAAGGAAAAGAGCCTTTTTATATCGATTGTTATGAAGGAGGCACTTTTCGGACTCGAGCCGAGGTACAATTGCTTTTAAGAGAAAATCACTTACCGGCTGATGAGGCTTTTCTTTTACCTACCTCCATTTCGCAAACTCTCGCTCGTTATTGTCGAAATCTCGTGGCGCAATTTGAAGCCCAAGGCGACTCTGAGCACAGTCGACTTTTTGTCCGCATTCACCAATCTCTAGAAAAATTCACTGACCGTGCATGAAACGTTAACATTGGCTGATTTACAGCGACTTGAATGGAAGAATCCTTGTTTAGGCGTCTTGGGAGATCCTATCGCCCATTCTCTCAGTCCCGTGATGCATCAGGCTGCCATCGACGCCCTGCAGGACAAACACCCCGCTTTAAAATCACTCAAATACCTTAGACTGCATATTAAAGCCGAGGAATTGGCGGAAGCACTCGATTTACTTTTTAAGCATGGATTTCTGGGGCTGAATCTGACCGTACCTCACAAAATTGCCGCCCTCAAGTTGGTAGCGAGTTTGTCACCTGAAGCCAAGGCTGCTGGTTCGGTAAATACACTGACTCGCACCAGCCAAGGCTGGGCTGGTCACACCACCGATGGAGGAGGATTTCTCTCTGCTCTCAAAGAAAAAAGTGGTCAGAGTATTCAGGGTAAATCGGTGGTCATTTTAGGAGCGGGCGGTGCAGCCCGTGCCATTGCCCACGCTTGTCTCACCGCAGGTTGTGGCTCTTTACTCATCGCCAGCCGAGATGAAAGCAAAGCGGAAGTCTTAGCGAAAAACTTTAATGACCCACGCGTAAAAACCAGTGCTCTAGCAAACTTAACTAAAGTAGAGAAAGACGCTGTCATCGTCAATTGTACGACCTTAGGATTAAATCCTTCCGATGAGCTTCCTTTACCACGTGAAGTCT
>RFOO01000014.1 GCA_009926645.1 bacterium
GTTAGCATGAACAATCGATTCAAGTAAGTAACGACGATCACCACGTTTGGCGACACCAGCAAGATTAGGTCCAGCTTCACCGCCAGCCGAGTGGCCGTCGGCAGAATACTTGTGGCAGCGCATACATTGCCCCGCTGGCAGTGCTTGGAAAAGCGCAAACCCATGAGAAGCATCGCCACCCTCAAGGGAGGGCATCCACTTCATCAAAGTATCAGGATTGCTGTTCAGAGAGGTCTTTAAGGCCTCCAAAGCAGTCTTTATGGATGCTTCCGAACGGGCTTGTGCCGCTTCCATTAATTCAATCGCCGCCGAAGATACACCCTTCGATTTTTCAAGAGCCTTAATTTGTTCAAGGAAAAGAGCCTCCACTCCACCCGCTTGGAATGTCGCTAGGGCTTTCCAAGCCTGCTGACGACGATAAGCGGAGGGCGCAGTTACGGCTTTGCGGTATTCAAGTAAGCCAAGTTCTGGCTTTTGACGGGCTAACTCGGCGATGGCAATTAATGCCACATCGTCCTGCACATCCGAAGCATACTTTTTAGCAATTTCCAAAACGTCATCCGATTGACGAGCCAACAACATCTCCAAGGCCTTGGATCGAGCAGTCCCTGTGAGGTGTTGATTCGCAACCAAGTTTGCCAAGGTCTGATTTGGCAGTGAATCAGTATTCAATTGATATTTGCCAACTAAATCGAGGGTGGCACGGATGAGTTCGGAGTTACCCTTAATCAACTGAGGGAGGGCTGTGCTGAGAACTTTGTGCACTTCGCTCGTTGCTCGCTTAGGTAAAGGCGACCAATGACCAGTAAACTGATTAACGGGGAATGGCTCCACCCAAAGGCTCAACAGACGTAACGCCTCTAAACGAACCTCTTCAGGTGCACTTTCATCCACCGCGACTGCAACAACGCGCGCTGCATTTTCCTCACCGCCAACACGGTAAGCATTATGAATTAAGCGACGGAGCATGAAAGGACTCCACTCCCGCTTACTTCGCGAATCAATCAATGCTGCGACAGCAGGTCGAGCCGACTTCAAGTCTTTATCATTAATCGCTCGAATAGCCTCATCCGCGACAAGAGTTGAAGAGTCTTGTACCAGTCGCTCCACACTAGCATCAGCGCGACGACGCAAGGTGACTACCGCAGCCAAGCGCACCGAGGCCGACTCGTGTTTAATGGCAGCATCCAATTGCTCAGCGGTCTTACACATTCCATCAATAGCCATGGATCCGGCGTGACGTAAAACGGGATCAACATCGGCATTTTCCTGAAGCATTTTGAAGACCTCTGGCAAGAACTTGTCCGCCCCCATTCGTCCCGCTGCAATTGCCGCAAAAGAACGCACACGCAAAGAGGGATCGAGGATTAACTTACCCAATGGCAAATCGTTGCCTACGAGAGGAGACTCCGATAGTGCTCGAACAGCCTGAGACCGGACTTCGACATCAGCATCGGCAAGAAGAGGAACGAGAATCTTGGCTGCTTTTGTACGATCCTCAACCGAGGCCACCGCTGGAGTTGTATTATTCCAAACATCGTTAGGCGCAATGGCTGGACCACGACGGGACAAAATCCCCAAGCCCCAAATACCATGCAGTCGCTCAATCAGATTTTTTGACTGGGTGGCTTTTTCAAAAATCGCCAAACCTTCAGGACGTCGAGTTAACTCAAGTTGTGCACGCAAACGAATGCGTTGATCGGCGTGACTTAACAGCTGTGAGAGTTCAGCGGAGGTTTTCTTATTTAAACCTTCACGTATTAAAGAAGACACTTGGGCGGCCGCTTCTGCCTGATGAGGTTTTTCAGCCGTTAAACTCACAACGCGACCCGCTTCATGAGACTCCCATCCACCGATAAAGTCCGAGATAAACAAGCGCCCCTTCCAGTCGTATTCAATATCCGTAGCAGCCAAACCCCAAATGAGCTGGTGTTTATGTGCCATACGCATTCCTGCACCTAAAGGCTCAATCTTAAACGACCAAATACCCGAGGCGCTGGAAGAACCGCGGTAATCGCAAATATGGAAGTGACCCACTTCCGACTCCAAGAAGCCAGCCCCAGGATTATAAGTTAAACCTGAAGGACCAGCACAAATGTAATCCACTGGTGGCAACATGAATGCGGGCTGAGAGGGATTCTGCGTTTCCCAGATTCGCTCGTCCATCCAGCGAGAGGGAGGTCGACGCTCAAGACCAATTTCACGGTGGAAAGTGTGCATCGCTTGATGCTCCATTTCCCAACCTGAATCCCCGCCCTCAACGACATAAACGAGACGAGCTTTATCTCCTTGGTCAGAGTTATTGTCGACAGTGATGGCATTACCAAATTGGTCGAAAGCAAACTCTTTGGGATTTCGCAGACCTTTATAGATAACCTCAAACTGAGTGCCATCAGGTTCAAAACGGAATACCGCACCGATATCAGGGTGATCGTACTTACGCCCTTCTTTTGTGGTTAAATTAAATCCTCGATCACCAATGGTCCCATAAAGACGGCCATCGTAACCGAGAACAAAACCATTCATATCGTGACCCGAGAAGGAAACCCGAACCCCGAAACCTTCTTCGATTACTTTGCGCTCATTAGATACGCCACTCTGATTGGGATTTCGCAACATCCAGAGCTTTGGAATACAGGCAAAATAAACCGTATCATCCCAAGCAAAAACTCCACCCGCCGTGCCATCCAGCATATCGCGGAAGTTATCAGCAAATACTGACGACTTGGCATATGTGCCATCGGGTTTTTCATCAGAGAGAAGGCGAATAACTTCCGATTTAGCGGTAAAATAGTCAGAGGACTTCTTGCTCGACCATTTTTCATACATCGCCTTCCGCTCTTCGTTCGTCCGATTGGACAAGTCCTGCAAGTACCAGAAGAGACAATCGCGATCGTCTTCAATGCCAAAGCGGAAACGATGTGTCTCGGCAATAAACAATTCTCCTTGATTACCGAAAGCAATCGATGTGGGGGATGTAATCTGAGCTGATTTGTAATCGGCTACCTGCTTAAAGTTTAAACCAGAAAAAACAGCGACCGAAGCTTCACTGGGGACACGAACTAAGTGGTCAGCAACATCATCGTTACCGAGCACAGAAAAATCGGGCTTCTCATCAGTTGAAAAAACAAACTGGTCGGCCGCAATAAAGCCCCAAGACCCCGTGGCATCGTCAAGAACACGAATGACCACTTTCTTACCTTTGAACTCGGAAAGATTCCAAACCTCCTGACGCAAAACAAAACTGTTATTTCCGGTGGCCGACTTAACAACCTTACCATCGACGAGTAGCTGTACGGCTAATTTGTCGGGCTGATTTCCGCCACCGATTAAAAAACCGAGATAGAGATAAGGCTCAACCACTGGAATTTCTGGAGAGGTTATCACTCCCGTCGCCAAATTGCCCGACGAGGCAGAGCAAAGTAACGCCTTCCCGGCAAAACCCTGAAGTTCACCTTCGAGTCCATCGATTTTACCATGCACTGGCGCGAGACCAAAAGCCTTACCCCCGACTTGCCAGTCGCCAAAGCCATCGCCTTCGAAGGACTGGATGACATAGGTCTCAGCCTGAACACTCAAAGTGCCAATCCACAGGCTGGCCAAAAGAAGGGAAAATAACCGCATAGCTTTTAGTTGTAACAATGAATACAAAGAGAAGTTCCCTGAAGGTCGAGAACGGCTTTCAAAAAAAGCCTCAAATTAGAGATTTTTAACGAATACCAAATAAAACCTGAAACTTCGAACCGAAATGGGCTGGATGGGTCAAGGCGCGCAAACGACCCCTGCTCTCCCAATCACCCCCTTGTGCAATTCGCTCCATTTCTTTTCCAGCATATTTAACAAAAAAAGCCTCCTGTCTTTCGAGCCCGACATCTCGAAAACCATGCTTTTTTAAGAGGGGCTCAAGCTGATCCCATAACACATGACAGGTTAAATCCTGTGATCCTAAATGATGTAATATGTCTCCTGAAAGTTGGTGTTTCACATAGGCCCGTGCAGTACCCACGGGGGACGTCTCAAGACACTGAGCTAAAGTCTTCCCGTAATCAAAAAACATCACCATCCCAGACCAACTGGGAGAAAGAAGATTTTCCAAAATGGTTTCCGCAGCGAGGGGCACATCCAAGATCCACCCCTCTGTAGCGGGTGGCAACTTCTCCGACCACTGCGCTATCCGTGCAGAAGAAAATGATGGTAACGAAACAAAGCTCAATTCCTCCCTATCAACTCTTACTCCGACTTCGACCCACCGGCCCTGATGAAACTGTAAGCGATGAAATGGCTGAGCATCTAACAATTCATTCGCCACGCAAACCGCTCGAGGAGGAAAAGTCATACTCTCTCCATAGCGTATCGTTTGGCAGTGAGCGAACCGATCCGCTACGGTAGAAAAATGTGATTGGTTGGGCTCGGCTCCTATATCCACCAACGTATAAGTCGATAAATCGCCTAAAAATGATTCTGCTGCACTAGCCACTAATTCACCAAACATAGGACCAAGTGCAGCAGCAGTCGTAAAATCCGTCCCGGGCAATTTACCAACTCGCGTGTTTGTCGATGTGTAATAACCCAAATTCGGCCAGTAAAGTGCGACCTCAATGAGACGGACTAACGGCACAACTCCCTCCCGTGCCTCGTGGCGAAGCACTTCCACCAATGCAAGATGACGAGCCGAGGGATCCATACCTTGAGCGATAACCTCAGATTTAAGTATCGCGAGACGAAACGGGATTGTGCCAGAGAAGAATTTCGTCTGAATCTTCTTATGATTCTCGCCATCGAAAGTTCCTGCGATGAATCGGCTCTTGCCTTCTTTGAGCCGAAAGCAGGACTGCGTCGCGAGTTAATCAGTTCACAGGCTGCTACCCACGAGCGATTCGGTGGCGTGGTTCCCGATTTAGCCAGTCGAATGCATCTTTCAGCTTTACCTCTTTTACTCGAAGATTTCCGCGACGAACTCGCTCAGGTTAATCAAATTGCTGTCACCCGTGGACCTGGACTTCTACCCTGCCTATCCATGGGCATTAGTTTAGCTCGAGCCATTGCTCTGGCCACCGGGAAACCAATCGTAGGAGTTAATCACCTCCGTGCCCATGTTCACTCGGCTTTTATCGAGCTCCACGCCCAAGACCCTCATCATTTTCTCGCTCACCGAAAAAATCTCTTACCGCATCTCGGTTTAGTGGTTTCAGGAGGAAACACGCTTTGTGTTAAACTCGATAAAGATGGCAGTTTAACAGTACTCGCAAGAACCGTCGATGATGCAGCTGGTGAAGCCTTTGATAAAGGTGCCAAGCTTCTCGGCCTACCCTATCCCGGAGGTGCTTTGATTGAAAAATACGCACAAAACGGCCAAGCTCATTCTTTTCATTTTCCTCGAGCCGTTCCCGACCACACGGATTGGCGATTCAGTTTTTCCGGACTTAAAACTGCCCTGCGTTATCAATTAGAAAAAATGGCTGATACAGAGGTACAGCAAGCGCTACCCGACATTTGTGCAAGCTACCAAGAGGCTATCTTGGGACAACTTTTGGCCAAAGTGGAAGCTATCTTAAAAGTCGAAAAATTTGCGTCTATCGGACTTTCTGGAGGCGTCGCCAACAACCTCTCATTACGTCAAAAACTCAAAGAATGTGCTCAGTCTAACCGCCTTCCCTTGCTAATCGCTAAGCCCCAACATTGCGGTGATAATGCTGGGATGATTGCCTTCGCGGCATGGGCCGAACACCACTTGCCACCCCAGCAAAACATAACACCTGCCCCACAATTAACCATCGACTGCCCTTAATCACCAAGGAAACAAAAGGTAGCGAGACGATACAAATAAACCCAACCAGAAAGACCTTTGACTTCTTTTGGAATCGGGTTGCCCGACCGATAGAGATTGGCTCATTTTAGGACATGGACTGGCAGGTTAAACCTATTGCTCATACTTGTGCCGCATCTGGCCAAGAACTCAAAGTTGGCGACAACGTCGTTTGCTTCGTTTACAAAACTCAAGAAGGAACAATCGAACGTCGTGATGTCTTAAAAGAGAATGCAGAAAATTTTAAAACCGAAGGCTTACTCCTGGGTCGCTGGACCCGCGAAGTTAAAGAACGAGGCGAAGAAGAAAAAGCTCTTCGCGCCCAGTTACTCGCTTCACGCGAAGAATTTTTCCTATCCCTCTTTGATGACCCGCTAGATCCAACGGGTGATAAGGCATTACTGAAACACATTTTAGCGATGTTACTCGAGCGCAAACGAATCGTTCGTGCCACAGGGCCAGCAGAAAATGGTTTCATTCCTTACCAGCATGCAGAAACGAAACAAATTCTCCTGATTCCAGCCCTCGATTTACAGCCGAGCCATATTCAACAAGTCAGCCAGTCTCTAGAACTTCTCGTGGGATAACTTTATGAATAAAATCTTTCTCTTCATCCTCGGTAGCAGTCTTTTTCTTTTTACTGGCTGCGAAACCAATAAAGTCACGCATATCACCTCTATTTTCATCGAGGCTCCAGCCTCGGCGAGTCAAAGTATGCAGCGCACGGTAACCCTTCCCGTCAGCGGTATTTCCATTCCTGTCATGACCAAAGAACTCACTTTAGCCGAGGATTTGCTCAATACCGAAGTTGTGGAAATCGGGGAACCAGGTCTTCGTTTAGTGTGTTTACTTGTCCAAGTTGACCGCAAAGCAGCAAAAAACATCATGGAGGTTTCTCGTCACGCTAAAGGGAAAAGTTTTGTTCTCGTCGTGAACGACCAAGCCGTGGGCATTATGCCAATCAGCGAACCCGTGGTAGACGGTAATCTCTTTTTCACGGTTGAGCAAAAAGGAAAGACAAACAAGCAAGCTGCTTTGGATTTAAGCAAAGACCTCAACTCATCTATTTTAGCGATTCGTAAGTTACAGGAATAACCGTGAAGTACTATTGGTGCACTTTGATTTGGCTGGGCGGATGGTGTGCTCCGCTTTTTGCCACCGAAGTGGTTTGGCCAACTTCTATGAATCGTCAGACGATTCAGTCCTTCGAAGATTTCATTCAACCCACCGTCTCTGGGAAAATTTCATCGGGCACTTTTGGTATGGTCCGCGAAGACGGAAAACGATTTCACGAGGGGTTAGACATTCGCCCCTCTCGAGTTTTTGCCAATGGTGAGGCGGCCGATCGTATCTTCTCTGCCATAGCCGGAAAAGTTGCTTACCTTAATCACGAGACAAACGGGCCTTATGGAAAATACATCATCCTCGTCCACCCCGAGGCCGAAATCGAGGTCTACACACTCTACGCTCACCTCGCCGCCATTGATAAAAATCTTCGCGTGGGAGACCCTCTGCCTCAAGGGAAAGCCATCGCCCTGATGGGACGATCTTCAACCCCCGAAAATCCCATGCCTCTCGAGCGTTCGCATTTACATTTTGAAGTAGGGCTAAGGCTGTCTGATTCTTTTAATCGTTGGTACAATAAGAAAAATGACCCTCTAAAAAACCCTAATCGTCACGGCGTTTGGAATGGGCAAAACCTTGTTGGTTTCGACCCCTCTTACATTCTTAAAAGCACACGAGTCAACTTACTCGAAGTCGTACATAATCTACCCACCGCTCTCGCGGTCGTGATGCGCACTCAAACGGCCCCTGATTTTGTTTACCGCTATCCTGGCCTAACGAATGGCGAAGTAAGTACGGCTGCTGGATGGTACATCGAATTTACATGGCATGGTTTGCCCAAACACTGGACGGCCTTACCAGCTGACAGTAAACAATTACCATCGAATGGTTTCAAAATTGTAGGAATTAATCCCCAGATGCGCGATCTTATGATTCAGCGACAAATGTTGGCAAGCGATGGAAAAAAACCTGGAGAAATTCTCATCCAAAATTTGGAAATACTTCTCTCGAACTCGAGATGACTAGTTTAAGTCGGGACTCGAAGGAGAATCGCAAACCAAACGCCAATCTGGCCGATGTATGGCGAGTAAAGTCTTCCAAAAATCTCTTTCTTCAAGATGCGCTACTTCGCGGGTAAAGGGACAAACTAACCAGGCATTTAATCGTAATTCATTCTCCAATTGCCCAGGGGACCAACCCGCATAACCAACAAAAGCAAAGAGTTGGTAAAGGCCCTCTTTCGCTAAATCAGCTGCTTCTTCACGACTGATTCCATAGCGAATGGAAGCTGGACCTCGGGCAGGAAATTTCCACCCACCCAAAGCCATCCGATTAGTGCTCACTGGACCTCCAAGATGAAGGGGCAACCCAGCTAAGGGTCCTTCAGAAAAATCGGATTGAGATTGGGCTAAGGTCCGTCGACAAGGCCGATTAAGAATAACGCCCATCGCACCTTCTTTCTCAGAATGGGCATGCAAGAGAACAACCGTTTCCGAAAAAGATTCCTCCTTTTGCAAGGGATGTGAAACTAAAAGCTTTCCCGCAAAGGACGGAGATTTCCCCTTCATAGATTCTCTAATTTTTTTACTAGGACTCCCGCTTGAGCAAATAATTCAGATACCAGAGGGTCATTTTTATAATCATGACGGTAACGAATTTCTGTGACTCCTGCCGAAGCCAAAATTTTGGCACAATTCACACAAGGAAAATGCGTCACAAAACAAATCGTGCCTTGTAAAGAAACTCCCCGCTTAGCTGCATCTGCGACAGCATTTTGTTCCGCGTGCACCGTGGCTTGCTCGTGGCCATCACGCACCTGAGAATCATGCGGTGCACCAGGAAGAAACCCATTATACCCCGCAGCCACAATGCGATTAGGATGACGTCCTGTGGAAACCACCACACAGCCAACGTGGAGACGTTCGCAACTTGAACGCGAACTCACCAAAACAGCTGTTGCCATAAAATACTCATCCCAAGACGGACGTTTTCCTCCTTGGACAAGGGCCTCTAATTGACCAGCGAGTGAAGCGGGCGTTTTCATCTCAGAAAAGACCCTCCGCAAGAGACCCAACCGAGGCAAGCGACAGTTACACACAACACCCCCGCCACCAGCAGCAACACCGCCGACTGAGTTAAAAATGGAATAAAATCAGCAGGTTTTTGAGCAGCACGAAAACCCCGATTTTGCCAAAGACCCCAAGGCAAAAGAACCCAGAGCACCCAACCAAAAACGAAACTCAAACAGGCTAATCCTAATAAAATGTTAGATAAATGAGCCATTTTAGCGAATCCACGCCCCCAAAGAACCACGGTGGTTCGTTTACCTGCCTCCTGATCCACCTCTTTATCGCGCGCATTGTTCGAGAGTAAAATGTTGTCGGCCAAAAATCCGATACCTAGGCCAGCCAACAACGCTGGCTGCCAAGGAGTATCAGCCAACAAGGCTCCACTCGAATAATTTTGCATAGCGTAAGTAGTCAATGCCGTCGCCTGTAAGCCAAAACAAGTAATCACAAACAAGTCGCCCAATCCCCAGTAAGCCAAAGGGAAAGGCCCAAGCGTATATCCCAATGCAAAAAGCAAAGCGAGAATCGCAGGAATAAATAAAATGGGATGATTCAACCCCAAAGGCAGTCCCGCTAAAAAAGCAAAGAGGCAGGCAAGACCGATGCCGATTTTCATCTGACGCGGAGAAATCAATCCTGTTACCACTGCGCGTATCGGACCCACCCGACGCAAGGAATCAGCCCCGCGTTGAGCATCACCCAAATCATTGGCAAAATTACTCGCCACCTGTGCTCCAAAAGCAAAAAGCAAACAAGAGGTAAAAGCGATGATGTGTTCTTGCGTCGTACCCTGCGAAACATTCCCATAAACCTTCCAAACCGAAGCCCCCACAGCCACAGGGACAACCGCTGCAACCAAGGTCTTAGGACGACACGCATCAATCCAAACTTTCATCGAAAGCATCTTGATACTGTGTCAGTAAATTCAAATTTCGAAAACAAAAAAGCCCCTTTTCGGGGCTTTTGTCACCAAACGTAAGATGCTTTAGTAAGGCAGAGGGAAACGCGCGCAAAGGCTTGAGGCTATGGATTTAGCTTCCTCAATCTTGGCAGGATTTTGCGGATCAGAAAGCACGATGGATATCGCTTTCGCAATTTCAGCCATCTCCGCCTCCTTCATTCCTCGAGAAGTAACGGCGGGAGTACCAACGCGAATGCCACTCGCTTGGAATGGACTGCGCGTTTCATCAGGAACGGTATTTTTATTGGTGGTAATATGCGCGGCATCGAGAGCCAACTGCGCATCTTTCCCAGTAACATTGGGATGGCTCTTCCGTAGATCGAGCAAACTGAGGTGGTTATCCGTGCCACCGCTGATTAAATGAAAACCGAGCTTCACTAAAGCATCCGCTAAAGCTTTGGAATTGGCGACCACTTGTCGTGCGTACTCTTTAAACTCGGGCGTTGCACACTGACCAAAACAAACCGCTTTCGCCGCAATCACGTGCTCCAAGGGACCACCCTGCGTACCAGGGAAAACTGCCGAATCAATAGCCTTAGCGTGTTCTGCTTTGCAAAGAATCAAGCCTCCACGAGGTCCGCGTAGGGTTTTATGGGTAGTTGTCGTAACAAAATCTGCATGTGGGACAGGTGAAGGATGAACCCCCGCTGCCACAAGCCCAGCGATGTGAGCAATATCAGCTAAAAGTAGGGCGCCATTTTCCCGAGCAATTTTACCGAAACGCTCGAAATCAATGGTTCGAGCATAGGCCGAAGCACCGACCGTAATCATCTTGGGTTTTTCTGAGGCAGCCATCTTAGCGACCTCATCATAATTAATCCGACCATCTGCCCCGACTCCATAGTGCACTACTGAGTAAAGTTTACCGGAAAAATTAGCCGAGTTGCCGTGCGTCAAATGGCCACCATGGGAAAGATTCATGGTTAAAATCTTATCCCCGGGCTTAATCGTGGCCAAATAGACTGCTGCATTAGCCTGACTACCCGAGTGTGGCTGAACATTGGCATGATCAGCACCAAACAAGGCTTTGGCTCGATCAATCGCGAGTTGCTCCACTTTATCAACCTCTTCACAGCCTCCATACCAGCGCTTACCTGGATAACCTTCTGCATACTTATTCGTGAGAACGCTGCCCTGTGCCTCCATCACGGCAGGAAGAGTAAAATTCTCCGAGGCAATTAACTCGATATGCGTCTGCTGACGTTTCAATTCAGCCTTAATAAGTGTATCGATAGCGGGATCGAGTTGGGCGAGAGGGATACGGCTGATAGCGGTCATAATTCGTAATCGTTAAAGGGCAATGTGAGGCGGGACTCGAGGCAAACGAAAAGAAGTGATTATTTTTTAGGCTCAATTTTAGCCACCCGATTTTCATGCCTTCCCCCCTCAAATTGGGCCTTTAAAAAAGCCTCTGTACAGGCGAGAGCCAAGGGGGCATCGACATATTTTGCGCCAAAACAAAGCACATTAGCGTCATTATGGCGGCGACTCAATTCAGCTGCATCGACGTTATTCACAAGGGCCGCACGAATGCCCTCCACCTTGTTGGCCGCAATCGAGATACCAATGCCCGTCGTACAAACCAAAATACCGAATCGTGCTCGTCCCGCGCTCACATCCGCAGCCACGGCTTGAGCATAATCTGGATAGTCGCATGAAGCGGAGGTCTCAGTCCCCCGATCCAAAATGGTATAACCTTTGGCCTTCAAAGCTGCCATCAATTCACGTCGGAGAGCGAGCCCACCGTGATCACTACCAAAAGAAAGAGTTAGGGGTGTAGTCATGATAATAAATTCTTTTTCAAAAATTCAACAATCCCAGGAATGGCTTCAATCATGGAATCGCGACATTCTTCATAGTCGCGATAACTTCCGCCAAAAGGATCAGGAACCGCACGTATTTCGGTCTCAGGCAAGACATCGCGTAAAAGCATGACATGCTTAGGTAAACGATGAAACCTTTGTCGAAGAGCATCGAGGTGAGACTCCGTCATACCAAAAATAACATAACTTGAATCAACGTCAGCCTGCGTGATACCTCGACTGCGATGGCGCTGAAGATCCAACCCAATTCTTTGCATAGCTTTGATTGAATGAAGCGAAGCTCCATTTCCAGAAGTCGCAGCCAGCCCCAAGGAAACCACTTTTAGTTTCTCCAACCCTCCACCCACTTTTTGTAAAGCCGCACGCAATAACGCTTCAGCCATAGGACTACGACAGGTATTGCCTGTGCAGACAAATGTCACGGTATCGCGCCCCTCGAGCATAAACAAACCATTGCTCAAACATGACGGACGTTCAACCCGTAATCAAAGAGCAGAATCGCGTTTTAACTGGCGGTAGCCGATATCACGTCGGTAATGACAGCCCTCAAATCGAATCTTAGGCACAACGGAATAGGCTTTTTTCACCGCCTCTTGCAAAGTCGCCCCGTGGGCTACCACGCCCAAGACACGGCCACCAGAGGTCACCACACGGCCATCGGCAAGTTTTTGTGTTCCACTATGCACGATATCAACTCC
>RFOO01000131.1 GCA_009926645.1 bacterium
ACTTTGCGATTAATAAAAGCATCATTCTCTCCAAAGATACTACGACGCTCGCTATGGCCTAAAATCACGTGGGTTACGTAAAGATCGCGCAACATCGAGGCAGAAATTTCCCCCGTGAAAGCACCACTTACCTTATCGTGCATATTTTGAGCACCAAGGCCTAAGTGGGTTCCCTCTACGGCAGAACTGACTGCACTCAAAGCAGTAAAAGGTGGGCAGAGCAGGACATTGACAGAGGACTCCGTGCCAACAGCAGCGGCGATTTCTTTGACTAACTCGACGCCCTCGGTGGCCGTCTTGTTCATTTTCCAGTTACCAGCAATGAGAGGTGTGCGTTTTGACATAAGAAATAAATGACAAGGGTTATTGGGAAAGAGCAACCACGCCAGGCAAGGCCTTTCCTTCTAAATATTCCAGCGAAGCGCCACCGCCCGTGGAACAGTGAGTAACTTTGGCATCAACGCCGAATTTCTTCGCTGCGGTTGCAGTATCGCCACCGCCAACAATGGTAATAGCACCTCGCGCAGTCGCTTCGGCCACAGCCTGGGCCATTGCTTTGGTACCTTGGGCGAACTTTTCGAATTCAAAAACACCACAGGGGCCATTCCAGATAATCGTACCCGCTCGACCGATCGCTGCTTGATAAAGTTTAATCGATTCAGGACCAGCATCCATTCCTTCCCAACCTGCGGGAATACCCGAAGCCATGGTCGCTGGTTGAGTATTTGCATCGGGGGAGAATTTGTCGCCACAGATAAAATCAACTGGCAAGGTTACCTTAACGCCACGTGCTTTCGCTTTTTCTAAAAGCTCAGCCACAATTTTAGACCCTTCAGCGTCAAACAGAGAGTTACCAATATCCATTCCATCACAAACCTTTCGGAAAGTGTAAGCCATACCGCCACCGATGATAATTTCATCAGCTTTTTCGATCAGATTGCGAATGAGAGGAATCTTATCGGCGATCTTTGCTCCACCGAGGATAGCCAAGAGGGGGCGCTTCGGACTGTGTAATACAGTATCAAATGCCTTGAGTTCAGCTTCGAGAAGGAAACCTGCTGCCTTTTGCGGTAAATGAACTCCAACCATAGAGGAGTGAGCTCGGTGAGCAGTGCCAAAGGCATCGTTCACATAAACATCGCCTAAGCGAGAAAGCGAGGCCCTGAAATCAGCCACCCGAGCTGGGTCGGCTTTCATGGAGGTACCATCTTCAAGTTTCACCTTTCCTTCTTCCTCAATATGAAAACGCAGATTTTCCAAAAGTAGAACTTCACCAGCCTTCAGAGCTTTTGCTGCGGACTCTGCTTCACCACCAACACAGGAAGGAATAAATTTTACTGGGCGACCTAAGAGCTTCTCCAATTCAACGGCGACGGGACGAAGCGAAAACTTTTCGACAACTTTACCATCAGGTCGTCCAAGGTGAGACATCAAAACGAGAGAAGCCCCTGCATCGAGTAAAAATCGAATAGTCGGCAAAGCTGCAGCAATTCGTTGCGTATTGGTGATGGCACCAGTTTTTTTATCTTGAGGAACGTTAAAGTCGACACGGACAAGCACGCGCTTGCCAGAGAGTGAACCGAGTTCGCGGAGAGAGAGAGCGGGCATGGTAGTAAAGGATAGCAGAGAAAAGAGTTCTCGTCTCCGTGGGAAGAATAAAGCAACTGTAATGCCAATTCTACCCCACCCTCACCTTTTCTGCCCTAAAACAGGACAGGCGACCCCTGGGGGTCGCCTGTCGCAAATCAATCTCAGTAAACCTTAGAGTTTTGCAGAAACTTTGCTGAGAAGTTCCACAACGCGGTTCGAATAACCCCACTCATTGTCGTACCAACTAATGAGTTTGAAGAAGTTCTTATTCAATTCGATTGAAGAACCTGCATCAAAAATGGAGGAGCGCTTATCGTGGATGAAGTCAGAAGAAACGACCTCGTCTTCAGTGTAAGCAAGGATACCCTTCATATAGGTTTCCGAAGCCTTCTTTAAGGCTTCTTTGATTTCGGCAAGACTCGTATCCTTCGTTGTCTTAAAGGTGAGATCCACCACCGAAACGGTGGGAACAGGAACGCGTAAAGCCATTCCAGTTAATTTACCTTTTACCTCTGGAAGAACGAGAGCCACGGCCTTCGCTGCACCGGTTGAGGAAGGAATGATGTTTTGAGCAGCGGTACGACCACCTTTCCAATCCTTCTTCGAGGGGCCATCCACCGTCTTTTGTGTAGCGGTGTAAGCATGAACAGTAGTCATTAAACCTTCAGCAATACCAAAACCTTCTTTAATCAGAACGTGCACGAGAGGTGCTAAACAGTTGGTCGTGCAAGAAGCGTTTGAAATGATATTATGTTTCGTTGCATCGTATTTGTCATCATTAACCCCCATGACAACGGTGATGTCTTCATCCTTGGCAGGAGCGGAAATGATAACCTTTTTGGCACCAGCCTCCAAGTGACCCTTCGCTTTCGCAGCTTCAGTGAAGAGACCAGTCGATTCAATCACGACTTGCACACCCAACTTAGCCCAAGGCAATTCGGCAGGAGTCTTAGCTGAAACCACCAGAATCTCTTTGCCATTCACGACGAGTACATCGTCTTCGGCTTTATCGGGAGAAGATTTCTTGGACGAAACGGTACCGTTAAAACGACCCTGGGTTGAATCGTACTTTAAAAGATAAGCCAAGTTATCTGCTGGAACAACGTCACCAACAGCAACGACATCAAAAGTCGAACCGAGGTGACCCTGCTCAACGAGGGCACGGAAAACGAGACGACCGATGCGGCCGAATCCATTAATTGCTACTTTGGTTGCCATAATTTTGTTTGCGATAAAGTGATGAAAAAGGGTCACCAACCGCCTTATGGCAAGCGGAGAATGCTTTTAAGTTTTCACAAACCAAACTCCACAGGCTAAAGGCCCTAAAGTAAGCACGCCCTGTTCAATATGTGGCACTACACTAGGAGCGTGTGGGCAATGAGATTGAGGTGAGACCACCACAGGCTTCCATTCCGCCTCCAAAGGAAGATTCAACTTAAGGGTAGAGTGGTAAGGATTGCAGGCCACCAGCACTTTAGAGGGCCCCAATAGCCCATCGGCATTCATCACCGCCACAAAAGCATCCCCACCCTCTTGATGGGTTACCTTCATCCAACCAGGTGAAACGGTTTCTTTAGGCCGTAAAACAGACCCCTCAGGCGAAAGTCGAAAATGAATTAAACGTGAAACAAAATCATGCTCGGTCTGGAAACGTTCCCAGCGTTCAGGACTCAGCAAATTTAAATCCCCGCGTCGCCAAGTATTACCCACTCCTCGTTTGGTCATCAAGAAATCCTGACCCGCCGAAAGCATAGGGATGCCGGCTGAGCAGAGTAAAATCACATGCATTAAACGTGTGCGCAAAATATCAGTAGGCGTGGGGTTAATCGCATCGGCTTCGGCACACTCGGTAATACGATCCAACCAGGCCATATCATCGTGCGACTGAGCGTAACGTAAACGCGCAGCAGGACGAAAAGCACAAGCCGCCATTTGGTGTAACAAATCGGAAGCGCGAGCATGACCACGGACATAAGCTGGTAAGAATTCACGAAAAGCGTCATCCCAACTTGTCCAGGAGGTGAAATCTAAATCCCGTGCAATGTGGCCACGGAAACTCCAAGGCTCGGCAATAAGAATTTTTTCCGGACGATGCAGACGAAATTCTTCTTCAATTTCATGTAAAAGCGGGGTTCCTAATAACTCTGCTAAATCTAATCGCACACCATCAACCCCAAGAATACTTGTCCAATGATTCAACGAAGCGAGGACCAAGCGACGAAAGAGCGGCGCTTCTGCACGAACATCATTACCGCAACCGCTCCAATTGGAAAGTTCTCCATACGCATCGGTCCGGAAATAATAACTCGAATCAATCATCTGCAAACTATTGGGACTGCCGAAGTGATTCAGAACCATATCCATAATCACAGCTAAGCCCACCTCGTGACACGCTCTTACACACTCGCGAAAATCCTCAATAGCTGTAAGTCCATATTCATCCTTTGCATAAGCCGTAGCTGGAGCAAAGGCCGTGATAGGCATATAACCCCAGTGGTACTCATCCGCCGAACCGCGCTCATAATCAGTGCAAGGAAGCAACTCGATGGCGTTAACCCCCAGAGACTTAAGATAAGCTCCATCTTTTCGTATCCATTCTGCCAAACCGCGAAAACCCTTGGCTGCATGCGGGCCAGCCATGCCCAATAAATCGCGCACATGGGCTTCAACAATCACCAAGTCTTCAGGTGCGGGTGGCACAAATCCATCCTGAAAAGG
>RFOO01000132.1 GCA_009926645.1 bacterium
TGGCAAATAGGCAAAGGAGAAATGGCTACGAGGACGGAAGCAAGAATGAGCAAAGGTTTACGCGCATCGAAAACCATCTGCGCGGCAATATCACGTGGAATTAAATTCACCCCTGTTGCTTTCGGTAAAACCAATCGAGCGGCTTCACCGATAACTTCTGAAATCTGTAAAAGGTGTTGCTGTATATATTTGGGGTTTACTCCCGCATCAATCTTGACCGCAGGGGCAGGATTAAAATCTTCCACCGGCAAACGCAGAGACTCGGTCAGATGTTCAGAAAGCCCCGGCACTCGTGAACCTCGCCCAGTTAATAAAATACGAGTTGGCTGACGCGCTCCAGCTCCACGGCGAATATTAATTAATCGTCGATTGATGTCTTGCGAGAGACGACGGATAAAACTTTGCACATTGGCTTGGAGAATCGCGATTTGTGGATCGGATTCGGGCAAATGAATCACGCCATTGAAATATCCAATCTTGAGAGCCTCGGCATTGAGAAAAGCTTGCCCCGTGTTATCTGAAACACCTTGGGTGAGAAGATTTCCTCCAATATTAGCCGTTTGAATCGTAGAACCAGCGGGTCCAATAAAACTCAAACCCGTTGAGCGAGCACCGACATTAACAATTAAGGACTCTTCTCCTTGGGCTATCCCCGCCAGCTGTGCAGCTTGTGCATCAAGAAGCGGTGCGGCCTGAATCGACAATGGTCGCAAGCCGGTGGCCGCAATGGAATGAGCAATCTTACTAGCCACTTCAGTGCGCAACGCAAAAAGCAGGATTTCAGCCTCCACTCCATCAGAGGAGATAACCTGACTATCCCAAATGACTTCATTTAAAGGATAAGGGATATTATTTTGTGCCTCAAAAGCGACAATCTGTGCCTGACGTTCAGGTTCAACTTGCGGAACCTTTAAAGTTTTTTGGAGCAGAAGAAAACTCGGGGCAATGATGGTTACTCGCCCAGAAATTTTGTTCGCCGAAACTAAATAACTTACGGCTGTAACCGCCTCATTCAGCCAATCGTCGTCTGCCAAGCCCGGAGCTAAATCTCGCGTGAAAAATTGCTCCAAGATCAACTTCCCCGCTTCAGCACGAAAAGCCGAAATGGAAACATGTGATGCGGCGAGATTAACAATAAGGCTTTTTTTCTGACTCATGCAGTCGAAAGACAATATTCGCTATTAAAAATTAGCGGGAAGGGGCGTCTTCACGAATAAACTCGGGAGACTCAGGTACCCACCCTTTTGTGTCAAAATAGGACAATAGATACTGTGGTCGCAGAACTCCTGGATTATTAAGCACGCCTCGGTCTGCCGCCTCTTTAGCGGGATCGAAATTTGATTTTAAAAGTAAATCCTTATGTATGCCACGAGCTTGCTCAGGCACAACCACTCCCTTGGCATCAAAAAGCGGCTCCTCCTTGCCGGCGACTTCAAGTTGCACAAAATAATAGTCTGGCTCCTTGCTAAGACGATCACGTTTCACGATGTCGCTCGGCAGGTAAAATAAAACAGATCGAGAGTTTGAAGCCCCTACTTCCAGGGTCAAAATCGTCGCAGAGGCTCGATAATAATTCCAATCTTCGAATTTCTTCGAGTCGGTCTTATAAATTTGGGTCACGGTTACCTTTACTTTATCGACCCATTTTTTATTCAGTGCCTTGGGATCAGGATTATTATTAGCCCCCACTTCAACCTGCATACGGTTGGAAAAATTGACCTGATTACCTAACTTTGTTTGCAAAAATTTTACATCGTGTACTGTCACCGCTGGCTTGGAGGGCACACTTGCGTTATTCACAGCCGTCTCTGCGTTCAAAGCACCCAGTTGAAAAACCAACACCAGCAAGGAGCTGTAAATGGCTTTTAATAAACGCATAAGACTCTATGGGTAAGTAGGAAATAAGTCGTGGCAAATGCAAAAACCGCAGGGCCAGAGGGGCTCTATTGCAAAATGATTGCATTTAAACCCTTTCTCACTAACCCGTCTAACGATGAGGCTAGTTATTCTAATTCTGGCTATTTTTAGCTGTTTTTCAGCCAAAGCCTTCGGACGAATCGAAATCGTTTCATCTTTCACAATAATCGATTACTGGGTCGGCAAAATAGCCCCTGATAGAAATCGTAAGTCGTTGATAATGAGCGGAGGAGAACTACATGGTTATCACTTAAATCCCCGTGATTCTAAAGCCTTAGCCGAGGCGAGCGTTATCATTGCCATCAACCCCCTCCTTGAACCTTGGTTAGAGGACTGGGCCAAAGCCAACCCAAAGAAAGCAAAAATCCTTTGGCTGGCACCCAATGCCAAGCCCCAATGGCTACACTCTTGGATTAACCCAGCGGAAGCAAAACGCATGGTTATCGAGATACACGCCCATTTACAGGCATCGTTTCCTTTGGATCAGGCGGCATCACAGGCATCACTTCAGGCTTTAATTCAAGAAATTGAGGACACTGATAAAAAAATAACGGATCTCTTCGCACCCATACCCCCTCATCGCCGCATCATTCTTAGCCAACATGACAGCCTTGCTCCCTTTACAGATCATTTTGGTTTAAAGGTCGCCGAAACCATTCTTATCAGCAACACGGCTGAATGTGGCGAACCCTCGGCTAAGCATTACGCTGATTTATTGAAAGCCATTCGAGAGAAAAAAATTAGGCTCATCACTTTTGACGAAGGACAAAATAATGAAATCGCCCAAAGACTGGCCGAGGACACCCAGCTACCACCCCCGATTCCTTTGTCTTTCGAGTATCTTCAACTACCTAGCAAAGAGGGCGATACTTGGCCATCCATGATGCTCCTAAACGCACGGCGACTAGCCGAAGGCCTGCAAAAGTAATGCACAAAAATTTTCTACCTTCTATTTTTGAAAATCCTTTGTCGGCAATTTTGCCTGCAGTTCCCTACGCCAAAGAGAAAAAAGTCGATTGCCACGGCGTGGCGATTGAGGCCGAAAATCTTGCCTGCTCAGCACAACCTGGATTTCCGCTCGCCTTTCACGATGTGAATTTCTCGATTCCTTGCGGTTGCCGCGCGGCACTCATTGGCCCCAATGGTTC
The DNA here is from genome assembly GCA_009926645.1 of bacterium. Taxonomy (GTDB): domain Bacteria; phylum Verrucomicrobiota; class Verrucomicrobiia; order Opitutales; family UBA953; genus UBA953. The sequence goes on from RFOO01000132.1 coordinate 3,066, forward strand.
AGGTAAATCGACCCTCTTAAGAACTCTCGCAGGATTAAACCCTCTGACAAAAGGCACCGTCAATCTACTCGGTGTTGCCCCTCAATTCGGCCGGAGTCGTATCGCATATTTAGCCCAGCGACCGCAATTAACGCCCTTTTTCCCGTTGCAACTTCGCCGCTGCGTACAGATGGGAACCTATGCTCATCACGGATGGTTCGAAGAATGTCATCATGGCGAAGCTGCCATCGATAAAGCCCTCGAACTTTTGGACTTAAAAGAATTAGCCGATCGCCCAGTACACCAACTTTCTGGCGGGCAACTCCAACGCACCTTGCTCGCACGTGCTACGGTGCAAGGCGCGGAAATTCTTCTGCTGGATGAGCCTTTTGCGGCCCTCGATACTCGTAGTCGGGAAATCGTAGAATCTTTTCTTTTTCACTCACAAAATAGCTTCACGGTATTGATGGCCACCCATGATCCCGCCGAATTGAAACGATTTGATTGTATTCTCGAACTCAATCACGGGACCCTAAAAACACTCCATGCCTGCGCAGGGCACCCCCATCGCCATGATTGATTTCTTTATTCAACCCTTGCGGGAAGATTTTTTCCTGAGAGCTCTGGTGGCGATCTTGCTAAGTAGCATTACCGCTGGGTGTTTAGGCGCCTATATTGTTTTACGTCGAATGGCTTTTATCAGCAACGCCCTCACCCACTCGATTCTTCCTGGAGTAGCGGCAGCAATTTTACTTGGCTTTTCCTTGTACTGGGGAGCCCTCGGGGCCGCCCTCATCACGGCTACAGGCATTGCTTGGCTATCCTCGAAAAAAGAAATTTCCGAGGATAGTGCCATCGGGATTATGCTCTCTTTCATGTTTGCGGTTGGCGTTGGACTCATCTCCTTAAGCCATGCGTGGCGGGATTTCACGAGTCTACTGTTCGGTAGTATTTTAGCAGTCGATAAAAACGACCTCTGGATCATCAGTTTAACCACCGCCATTGTTTTACTCTTTCTACGTTTGCTTCACAAAGAATTAGAGTTGGCTTCTTTTGATGAAGAGTATGCTCAACTCATCGGAGCTAAACCAGCACTGCTTCG
>RFOO01000133.1 GCA_009926645.1 bacterium
ACTTTCACGGTGTCACCCCATAGAACAAAGGGACGAAGATCGACATGACGACCCTCGATACCTTCATTAACGAGCGTGGGGTGTTGAGAAAAGTTAACCACGGGTTGAGCGATATAGTTTCTCGGATTCGCCACGATTCTCTGGCGGAATTCCTCTATTTGTTCCTTGGTAGAGGCAGGCCCAATGAGCATACCATAGCCCCCGCTTTCATTGGCAGCTTTGACCACTAGTTGAGGTAAATGGTCTAAAATATATTTCTTATCTGAAGGCCGCCATGCTAGGTAAGTAGGTACTTGGTCAAGAATCGGTTCTTGGCAGAGATAGTAACGAATCATTTCAGGTACATAGGCGTAGGTGACTTTGTCGTCGGCTACGCCTGTGCCGATGGCATTAGCAAGAGCGACATTACCTCTGCGCACTGCATCCACTAATCCAGGGACACCTAAGCAGGAGTCTTTGCGAAAGACATGTGGATCAAGAAAATCATCATCGATTCTTCGGTAGATTACATCCACTTGGCGTAAGCCACGGGTGGTGCGCATATAAACAAACCCATCTAGTGCAATGAGGTCTCGTCCTTCCACGATTTCGATACTCATTTGCCGGGCGAGGAAAGAGTGCTCGAAATAAGCGCTATTATGGACACCGGGGGTAAGGAGGACGATGTTGGGGTTGGGGTTTTCGCGCGGAGCGATGTGTCGAAGAGTTGCCAATAAATCGGCAGGATAGGTATCAACCGAACGCACGCCTCCACCGAAAAGGTTAGGGAAGACCCGTTTCATCGCTGTGCGATTCTCTAAAACATAAGAGACTCCCGAAGGACAGCGTCCATTGTCTTCGAGCACGAGATATCGCCCATCGGTATCGCGAATTAAGTCTGTTCCACAAACATGAATATAGGCATCTTTGGGGACAGATACTCCCATGAATTCAGGGCGAAAATGAGCCGCACTGTAAACGACTTCTTTGGGGATGATGCCTTCTTTGATAATTCGTTGCTCGTGATAAACATCGTACAAGAAGAGGTTTAGGGCCGTTATTCGTTGAACCAATCCTGCCTCAATTGTTTCCCATTCCGGGGCTGGAATGACGCGAGGGAAGGGGTCGAAGGGAAAGACGCGCTCCGTTCCTTTTTCATCACCATAAACGGTAAAAGTGATACCTTGTTTGAGGAAAAGTAGTTCAAGACTTCGAATTTTGGTTTTTAGCTCCTCTTGTGAGAGGGCTGAAAGACGATCCACAATCGTTTTGTAGTAGGGTCTAACCTTTCCCGATTCATCGATTAACTCATCGAAAAGTTTATTCGGCTTATAGTCTTTTAGAATCATGCTCTTTTCTGAGCAGAGTCCTTGCCACCAAGGCTAGGTCTCGACTGTGCCCAAAATAAGGCAGTTTACCCCATTAACTTTGAGCACCGCGGGCTATAACTGGTCATTTGACCTTATAGTCCTTCGCGGTTGGGTCTCGTTGGAATCTTAGCACCTTTGGAGCGGAAAAATTCGCTTAAAACCTCGGCACGAGCGTCGGCGAGTTTGTTTTTTCGCACATCTTCAGGAGTCAATAGCTTTTGTCGTTCGGTCATGATGCGTCGTAATTGCATCAAGGCGCCTTGTTGCAGTTGACGAACGCGCTCCCGGGTAAGCTTAAATTTTTCTCCAATCTCTTCCAAGGTCAGCGGACTCTCTCCGCTTAAGCCAAAACGCAGAGTAATTACTTCAGCTTCACGAGGGTCGAGTCGAGCGAGCAATTCATTGATTTCTGAAACGTCGGATTTCCCACGTAAGTTTTCAAAGGGTGTGCGTGCGCTCTCGTCTTTAACTAGGTCGCCCAAGGTCGACTCGCCTTCTTCGCCGACTGGTTGATCGAGTGAAGCCGCACGGTTGGCGACGGATTTCATATGCACCACTTTGGCGATAGGAATTTCCATCGCTAGGGCGATTTCTTCGTTAGAAGGTTCGCGTTCTAATTCCTTGGTTAACTGGGCAATGATGCGTCGCATCTGCGAGATGCGATCAACCATGTGAACTGGTAAACGAATCGTTTTTCCGCTCGAGGCTAGGGCACGCTTGATTGCCTGCTTAATCCACCAGGCCGCATAGGTGCTGAGTTTTCCTCCTTTATCAGGGTCGAAACGTTCGACAGCTTTGATTAGGCCGAAGTTGCCTTCGCTGATAAGATCCATCAAGGGTAGGCCAAAATTATCGTAATCTTTGGCAATGCGCACGACGAGCCGAAGATTGGCCTGAATCATTTGCTGGCGAGCAGCCTCATCGCCTTTAAGAACGCGTCGAGCCAGAGCCGTTTCTTGCTCGAGAGTAAGTAAAGGCGTTTTGCCAATTTGATCGAGGTAACTACGAATCGGTGAGCGCTCCTCTGGGGAAAGGGTTTCCCATGATTCTCCGGGTTCAAGCGGATCAGCTAAAGATTCGGGCACAGCGGGAGGCTGTGGTTCTAGTTTTTTTACTGGAGAACCAAGCAACTTATCTTTTTTGGAGTGCTTGGACTTGGGCATGAAGATTAAGATTTAAGCCCCGAGGCTAGTCCTAAAGCGCGTAGCACGCTCTTCGATTTGTTTATGGTTTCTTCAAATTCTAAGTGGGGAACGGAATCAGCCACGACTCCTGCACCTGCCTGAACGCTAGCCACGCCTTTTCGCAAGGAAGCCGTCCGGATAACGATGCAAGAATCATGAGCACCATCGAAACCGAAATAGCCAACGGCGCCACCGTAGATACCTCGACGTTCACCTTCGAGTTCGGAGATAATTTGCATGGCGCGAATCTTCGGTGCTCCCGAGAGCGTTCCCGCTGGGAAGGTGGCACGAAACAAATCGAAGGCATCATGCTGTTTGGCGAGTTCGCCTTCGACCTGCGAGACGATGTGCATGACGTGAGAATAGCGTTCGACGATGGCGTAGTCGGGCACGCTAACTGAACCAGGAATGCAAACTCGCCCAAGGTCGTTACGAGCCAGATCAACGAGCATTAAATGTTCAGAACGTTCTTTAGGGTCAGCCAAAAGTTCGACCTCCATTTTTCTGTCAGCTGCTTCATCAAGCCCTCTGGGTCTAGTCCCTGCGATGGGACGAATTTCGCATCGTCGACCAGTAAGACGCACATTGACCTCGGGTGAAGCTCCTACGACATCGAAACCAAGTTTCGTTTCAATAACGAACATATAGGGCGAGGGATTAACCTGACGAAGAACGCGATAGAGGTCGAGAGGTTCTCCCTGAAAAGGTACATCTGTTCGTCGAGAGAGGACGACTTGAACGCAATCACCAGCTTTGATGTATTCTTGTGTGCGTTTCACAGCGGCCTCAAAATCAGCTTGATTGATATTGGCTTTGCCTTGGGCGAAATCGGCCGAAGAGGGTAACTCCGCTGCCACGGCAGTCCTTGGGCCTGTCACGACTTGGCGTAATTTTTCCAATTCATTTTTCGCAACGGCAAATGCCTCATCTGCTTTGTCGGGTGAGGAAATGCGAGCATTGACGATTAACCGAAGAGTTTGGCGGGCATTATCAAAAGCCACCAAACGGTCCACCAATGAAAAATGAAGCAAGGGTGTGCCAGCTGGATCTTTGGGGGGGCAGGGAACCGACGGTTCAATGCGGTGAATATATTCATACCCGACCATTCCTACCATTCCGCCGACAAAAGGCGGGAGGCCTGGGACTTTAGCGACTCGGAGTCCGGAAACTTGTTTTTTGATAAGATCCAAAGGGTCTTGTGGTGTAGGAAGGGTTTCTTTTTTGCCATCGCGATGGGTGACTTCCGTTCGATCCTCCCATGCCGTAATTGTTAATAGCGGAGCAGCTCCGCAAAAACTGTAACGACCGATGTGTTCACCGCCTGTGACAGATTCGAAAAGAAAACTCGCACCAAGTGAGCGAAGCCTTGCATACACTGAAACGGGAGTTTCGAGGTCGGCCATTAAATCCAAGCACACGGGCACAATGTCGGCACAGCGGGCTAACTCGCGGAAGGTGGATTGGTCGGGTACGAGACTCACGTTAAAAAGATGGCAGGGGATAACGATATAGGGAAATCATTAACCTAACGATAGAATAAAAACTCAATTTTAATTGATTTACCCTTGGCTTTTGCCCTGCCAACGCCCCCAAAGTGACAGGGG
>RFOO01000134.1 GCA_009926645.1 bacterium
ACGCCCCTGGCGTTCGCTGCCCGCGTTCATGGCGCTGGGTTCCTACGCTTGTCGAGGCAGGAAAATACGGTATGGTCTCACCCCGCTGTCGAGAAGCGCTTGCGGCTAAATATTCTCTGTCATAAACTTCTTTTTCATGTCCAAAAAACCTTCCTCCAAAAAGTCTGTGGCCAAAAAGCCTGTGGCTAAAGTGGTTTCAAAAAAACCTGTGACTGCTAAAGCGCCAGTTGCTAAAAAACCTGTCGCGAAAAATCCAGCCACGGCCAAGTCAATCAAAGTTCCGGCTAAGAAGCCTGCTCCCGTTGGCAAAGGTCAGCCGGTTAAAGGGTCGAGTGGGAAAGCTGTAGTCATTGTTAAAGGGAAAAAAGTTGAGGCTAAAGTGCCAGTGAGGGATCTCAAAGCTGAACACGAAAAACAAAAGCAACTTCTCAATAATCACCGTAAAGGGCATCATCAGTCTTCGGAAATCGAGGCACCTCCTCCTCCCAAACGTCAGTACTACACGATTGAGGATGTTCTGGCTTATTTAAAGAGCCGTAAAAAAGAAGGAGCGAAACTTAATCTCTGGGTTCCTGATGAGGAAAGAAAAGCGCGTGAGAAAGCCGCGGTTACATCGCGCGAAAAGGGAGTGAAGACGCACAGCATCGCAGCGGCCTCGATTGCGGATTTATTAGGTGGCAATAATCCCTTCCGTAAGGGTGGTGCGGTGCAGGACGAATTGCATCAAATCCCCGAAAAACTTCGACGCTATTATCATTTGCTCCTCTCGATGCGGGAGGCGATTCAGAAAGGGTTGGCATTCCATGCCGAAGAGGCCTTGAAGAAGAATGGTAAAGATGATGCGGGGGATCTTTCTGGTTATTCGCAACACTTAGCTGATGCGGGAAGTGATACGGCAGATCGCGACTTTGCACTTTCTCTGATTTCTAATGAGCAAGAAGCGTTAAAGGAAATCGCTGATGCGATTGCGCGCATGAAAAAAGGCACTTATGGGGTTTGTGAAATCACCAATAAGCCTATTCCGCATGCACGTTTAATGGCCGTACCTTTCACTCGATACTCGCTCGAAGGACAAAAGGAACTTGAACGTAATCGTCGTGCACATCGTCGTCGTGGCGGGAATCCCTTGGGCGAAATTGGTGACGAAGTTGGATTTGGTTCAGGGGGTGGCGGAGGCGAAGATGATTCTCCTGAGTCATAATGCCTAAGTTCTTCAGTTTAAATCGATTGATACCTTATCGAACCTTTTGGGCCATCGCCCTAAGTGTTTTGATTTGCGATATTCTAACCAAGTTCTGGGTGGTGCAGCACATTCCTTATGGAACTTATTTTTTAGAAGACCCTGAGCGTCCACCTCTAGTTATTTTTTCCCGCTTTTGGTTGGTGCATGTGGGCAACAAGGGTGCTGCGTGGGGCTTGGGTTCGCAGTATGACGTGCAACCCCTTTTAGTTTTCTTGGCTTTGGCAGTGCTGGCTCTGATTTGGCGATGGCGTCATTCACTATTACGCGAATTGGCGGGCGGTCAGTTCGCCTTTGGACTGTTTGTCGGAGGGACGATGGGTAATGTGTGCGACCGACTTTTCGGGGATCACGTGATTGATTTTATTGATATCCATTTACCCTATTATCGTTTCCCTGCTTTTAATATCGCCGATGCCTGTATTTGCCTGGGCGTAGGTTTGTACTTATGGATGTCTTACCGCGATGATCGTTTGCGACGAGAAGCCATGGCTTCGCATGCGGGTGATGATTTAAGTAAAAATTAAAATGTTGAAGTTCGATGTGGCAGCAAACCCCGGGGCTTTAGCTTATAAGCTTTTAGCTGGTCTGGTTGTGCCTCGTCCCATCGCTTTAGTTACCACTATCGATGCTCATGGACGAACCAATGCTGCGCCATTTTCTTTTTTTAATGTGATGGGCACTGAACCACCGTTGGCGGTTTTGGCTCCGAGTGATCGCGATGATGGCACACCCAAAGATACGGCGGCGAATTTAATCCAAAACGGCGAATGCGTTATTCATCTCTGTGATGAGCCGCTGCTTTTGCGACTGGTGGAGTGTGCGCGTTCCTTGCCTCCGGGAGAGAGTGAAATCGAGCGTGGTAAATTCAAGACCGCTGCTGCGGAGCGCGTTCGTCCGCCTCTTTTAGTGGAGTGTCCAGTCGCCCTCGAATGTCGGGTTTTGGACATTAAACGTTACGGCGAAAATCGCCTCGTGGTCGTCGAAATTCTTCTCGCTCATGTTCGTGAGGGCATTGCAGATCCGCAAACTTGGAAAGTCGATTACACCCATTACGAGCCCATTGGCCGTTTAAATAGTCCCGATGGTTACGTGCGAACCAGTCAGCGATTAAAGTGTGACTTCCCTCGGGACTAGGGAAGTTTGTGTAGGCGTTTTTGTACCGTGGCAAAATCATCGCTTAGCGGTGCGATGAGTTCAATGGGCTTCCCGGCTACGCGTCCGCAAATTTTGCTCAAATGCAAGAGTAGGCAGCGATGCAAAGGGCGATCCTCTCCTTTGTTGAGGCGACCTCGATGGGTTGTGTCCGTTAGGGTGACTCTTCCTGTGCGACCGTAGTGCAGTTCGCCAGCAATAGAGATACCGCATTCCTGAGCATGGAGACGGATTTGGTCGCGACGTGGGTAGTGCGTGGTGGCAGTCCATTCTCGCCAGCGTCCCCAAGATTCGCCTTCGATAAAAGTAGTGGCTGCTTGTTTTCCTCTTTGGTGGGAAACGAAGGCTCGTCCGCGCGTATCGTCCATTCCGATAGGTAGGTCGCAGACTCCACCAGTCGCAGGGGCGTTTTCGGTGCGAGCGATTAGGGAATAAGTAAACTCGAGTTGAAAAGAGCCGAGGGCTTCACGCCATGTCGCTAAACAGACCGAGCGGTCAGCGATAATGGCTACACCTGAAACTTCGGGCTCGGGAGCAAAGGCCACGGCGGGTTCTTTGATGCCAAGGCGTTGGATTTCAGGTTTACCTGCCTCCAATTGCTGTCGAATGACACCGATTACATGACTGGCATTTTTTTGCCATGGATGATCGTCGAAAGCGATATTCGGAGGTTTTGCTAGGGCGACCCAGCCTTCGCCTGATCCAATTAAATCGAGACGCAATGCTTCCTCGCTTAATGTTCCTGCAGGGAATCCAATCGAGCGAGGTAGAGGCGGAAGGTGGGTTAAGAAAGCATTACTTCTTGGCAGCCGCGAGTTTCTTCGCGAGGCGGGCCTTGATGCGATTCGCTTTGTTGCGATGAATCACGCCCGATTTAACTGCCTTGTCTGCAGCGGAAGCGACTTGAGAAGCGGTCGCAGCCGAGGTGGAAGCAGAGAAACCTTTCACTAAGGTTTTGAGGCGGGTGCGGACGATTTTGTTGCGTGCAGCGCGAGCCGCGGTCTGACGCATGCTCTTTTGATTAGCTTTGATGTTAGCCATAGTTGTCTTGTAGGGAAGCCGTGAGCGACCCTCGGAGTCAACGAGGATTTATCAAATCTGCCTATTCTGGCTCTCTTGGGGCTCATTTCCTGCTGGTGGAAGGGGTGGGATTCGAACCCACGAACAGCGAAGCTGAAAGGATTTACAGTCCCCGCCCTTTAGCCACTTGGATACCCTTCCGGCCAGTAGGAAGGGCTTATTTGGCAGTCTGTGTCGACATTGACAAGCGCTTTCCCATCCAAGTTGTCAGGAATTGCGATTCCTTCCCCTAGTTTTTCAAAAGGCCTTCACTCGAAGGCCAATTTGGGCCATAACTCATAAGATGAACCCTGCGCCAGTTATTGTGCTCTTTGACGGCGAATGTGGTTTTTGCCAGCGAATGGCTTGTTGGGTTGCTGAGCGCGATTGGACGGGTCAAATCCTTTTAGGGACTTTGCAAGGCGAAGTGGCGGCGGTTTTGGGAGAAAAACGAAGTGCTGAACATCGGTCAGTTGTCCTTTGGGAGGGTTCGCGACGAATCGAGGGCGCTGAGGCCGTCTGGCTCATCTTGCAAAGAATAGGAGGTTTTTGGTCCTGGGTAGGTCTCATCGGCACTTTTTTTCCTAAGGCTTGGGCGAATTTTGGCTACCAATGGGTTGCTCGCCATCGCCATCGCTGGCAGAAAGACTCTGAGTGTAAGC
>RFOO01000135.1 GCA_009926645.1 bacterium
GGAGTAGAGTTAACCGACTCTCCTTATGTCGTGGTCAATATGCGAATTATGGCGCGAATCGGTTTGCCCGTGTTCAAAGAAATTGATCGGGGAGAAAAACGAGTCGTACCTTGCATTCATTCGGTGGGAGCGCCTCTGAAAAAAGATGAGAAAGATGTGCCTTGGCCCTGTAATCAGGAAAAATACATCGTACATTTTCCAGAGACGCGGGAAATTTGGAGTTATGGTTCAGGCTATGGTGGTAATGCCTTGCTTGGTAAAAAGTGTTTTGCACTGCGCATCGCTTCAAACATGGCGCGCGACGAAGGATGGATGGCTGAGCATATGTTGATTTTGGGAGTCGAAGACCCGAAAGGAGAAAAAACGTATGTCGCAGCCGCTTTTCCGAGTGCTTGTGGCAAAACTAATTTTGCCATGCTTATTCCTCCGCCAGCTTTACGTAAACAAGGTTGGAAGGTGACGACTTTGGGCGACGATATTGCGTGGATTAAGCCCGGGCCTGACGGTCGATTGTATGCGATTAATCCCGAGGCGGGTTTCTTTGGTGTGGCGCCTGGAACTTCGGCCAAGACCAACCCCAATGCGATGGCCGCTTTGTCGAAGAATACAATTTTTACCAATGTTGCACTGACTCCTGAAGGAGGGGTCTGGTGGGAGGGTATGACGGAGACACCGCCAGCAAGGTTAATCGATTGGCAAGGAAAGCCATGGACTCCTGAAATTGCTCGCGATAGCGGAGCCAAAGCAGCGCATCCCAATTCGCGTTTCACGGCACCCGCAGCCCAGTGTCCAACCATCGATCCCGATTGGGAAAAACCTGAAGGCGTACCTTTGAGTGCGATTATTTTTGGCGGGCGCCGAGCACAAACCATTCCCTTGGTTTATCAGGCGTTTAATTGGAGCTCGGGAGTTTATCTCGGGGCCACGATGGGTAGTGAAATGACCGCAGCGGCTGTCGGCAGTGTTGGCAAGGTCCGACGCGACCCTATGGCAATGTTGCCATTCTGCGGTTATCACATGGGCGATTATTTCCGTCATTGGATTTCAATGCAGAAAAAACTTTCCGAAACTCCCCGCATTTTTCACGTGAACTGGTTTCGCAAAGACAAAGAAGGCAATTTTATGTGGCCAGGCTTTAGCGAAAATATGCGGATTTTAAAATGGATCGTACAACGAGCGCGCGTAAGTATCCCTGCGAAAGAAACCCCGATTGGCTGGATGCCTCGTTATGAGGATATTGATTGGACCGGATTGAATTTTTCTGAGGATAAATTTAATGAACTGATGGCTTTCAATCGGAAGGAGTGGCGAGATGAAGTTATCGCTCATGAGGAACTGTTTATCGATTTACATGACCGGATGCCGAAGGAGTTGGTTTATGAACGCGAGTTGTTGATATGTAGGATGTAGGTGGAGGGGAAGGCAGGTAGGGACGCCACTCCGTTGGCGTCCGTGGGAAAGTGCAAAGGTGCAAAGGTGGACTAAAAAAGGGTGTCGGGTGACAGGTGCCAGGGAACAGGAGAGAGCTAAGAAACGGGTGCCAGGTGACGGGGGTCGGGAAAGACAAGAGACAGTGGGAAGGTGAAGATTAGTGGACTGGTGGACAAGTGGACTGGTGGGCGAGGGGAGACAAATAACAGTGGGCGAGTGGGCGAGGAGAGGCAAGAGGCAGTGGGGCGAGGGGTGGGGTGAAGGTAAAGTTTCTAAAAGAAAATAAGATTATAATAAATTCTATTATATTTTTGGGTTTGAACCGCAGTAGCCTTTTACTATATTGACGCGATGAAACAGATACCAATTCTTCTAGCTGTTATTCTTCTACCCGTTTTCTCTTTTGCTAGTTCTTTGCAAGATAAGGTAGATAAGTGCTCATCGCATCATTCTGATATTAGTGCGTGGGATAGTGGACCTCCACCGCACATCAATCCACAGACGGGTTATCAGTGTCTTGGAACATATGGTATATTTTACAGAGGTAGGCTTTATCGATGCGCTGTCTGTGGCGGATTATATGACGGAGGCGGATTTTAATGAAACATAATAAGTTTTGGATTTTATCTCTAGTTTTACTTAATCTCATAAATGTTCGCGCCTTTGCTTACACAGAGAATGAACTTATCGATATTTATACTTATGCCTATAACGCTTCTGGATTACTAACTAAGGCTGATTTAAAGCTTATATCGAAATTTGAAAACTTACAGGCAGACTGGAATTCAATATTAAAGCCCGTTGTACTTGGTCTTCGAGATCCTAATTTAGATTCCGATCTATGGGCAGAAAACACGCGTAAATCATTGCGGGAATTAGAAAGTATTAGAGGGCGTATGGTTATTATTGCGGCACAAATCGAAAATAATCCTGTTAAATCTACTTTAATTAAAATTTCTGACTTAAATGAAGATATTTTAAATGCGTGGGTAGATGTGGTTTCGGCCTTAGAATCTCGAAATCAAGAGGCTCTGCGTCGCGCATCCGATTTGGCTAGGGCTGGGGCTCAAAATAAAGCAATTTTAGCTGGTCCCATTGTTCGTAGACTAAGAGAAAAAATTGGAGATGATGCAGTAAATGGCGCAATCGAACGTGCATTGAGAGGCCTTTAGTTTTTTATCTTTCAACTCTAACATTGAATGAGCAAAGATCCCCGAGGCTATTATCAGACATTAGGTGTTAGCTATTCAGCTACATACGAAGAGATAAAAATATCCTATCGTAATTTGGCAAAACGTTGTCACCCCGATCTAAATAAGGGGCATGATACAACAGCTTTGTTTCAATCCATTAATGAGGCATATTCTGTATTATCAGATCCAATTCAAAGACGTAATTACGATCAATCAGGTTCACCTATACAATCTGTTTCTCGGTCTCAATCAGCACGTCAGAATGTTTACGAGAGTAAACCGCAAATAGATCCTTATCACTGTGTGGATTGTGGGTGTGTTTCACCTCAACTTCGTCATATTTTATATACTCAAGTTGTTAGTTTCCTCTTTGGTTCGCATAAGACTAATATCTGGGGCATCTTTTGCGAACAATGCGGAAGCAAAAGACTTACTAAAGCATCTATTATTACTGGTGCATTCGGGTGGATGAGTGCTCCAGGTTTATTATACAGTGCTCACGCCTTGGGGAGGAATTTAACCGGAGGGAAGAAAGAGAACTTAATAAACTTAGAGATTAGTCTTCGACAGGCTGTATATTATCATTTAAATGGAGATAAGAAGAATGCTCGAATTGCCGCCACGGATGCTCGTCAATTTGCAAATGGAGTTCAAGATGGTTGGTGGAACGATAACGAAAAACGTCGCGCTAAGGAGTTGAAGCCTATTATCGATGAAATATTAGATTAGTTTCTGAAGTTAGTGGATTGGAAAAGGGTGCCAGGTGACGGAAGAGGCAAGAGGCAGTGGAAAGGTGAAGAGTAGTGGACTGGTGGGCGAGTGGACAGGGGAGAGGCAGAGGGAAGGCGGCGAGGGGGTAAAAATATTTTTGCGGTGTGGGGAAAATGTGATTAGGACAGGGGACTATGTTTCAAGAATTCAAAAATTTCATTTTGCGCGGTAATGTGGTCGATTTAGCGGTCGCGGTCATTATCGGCGCTAGCTTCGGTGCGATTGTTAATTCGTTTATCACCGATATTGTCACGCCGCTGTTGCTCCAACCTGCGATGAATAGTTTAGGCGTGGCTGAACTCGAAAAAGTACAATGGCATGCCGTTAAATATGGCAAGTTCCTGGCCTCCGTTATCTCATTTTTAGTCACTTCCTTTATCGTTTTTGCGATGATCAAGTTTTCCAATCGCTTGAAAGCGAAGAAGGAAGAGGCAGCCCCAGCTCCTACTTTAACAAAAGACCAAGAATTGCTTATCGAAATTAGGGATTTATTGAAGAAGTGAAAAGGGGGGCCACTCCGCTGGCGTCCGTGGAAAAGTGCAAAGGTGCAAAGGTGGAAAAGTGGAAGTCAGGGGACCAGTGGACTGGTGGGATGGGAGGGGCAAGAGGCGGTGGAAAAGTGCAAA
>RFOO01000136.1 GCA_009926645.1 bacterium
TAGTCCTTCGTATTCTTTCTCAGGGCCTCAATCATCTCTTGCGCAATCGGATCCGAATATGGTTCCTTGAGCTCATTGGTTGGGACAATGTGATCGACCGTCGCAAAGGTGCGATGAGGGTATTTCACCTTAAGGCCAAGATCGCGTAGCATGCCAAAGGCCTGCGGACTGGTCACCTCGTGAATGAGGTGCGTGCCGATAAATAGCTGGGTCTGACCATTAGGTAACTGACGTACCGTATGGGCTTCCCAAACTTTCTGGAACAATGTTTTGGCCATCTTGGATAAAAGTGAAGGTTCACGGTAATAAGCCCTAAAGGTTGGTCAATCCCCTAGAAAAGCCCCCGAACCAGTCTTAAACCCTCTAATGGGGTGCTTTAGAATCCTCATTCTGGCTGGAGTGACCGCGACTTGACGCATTAACCTACTCCCTCACATCCTTCAGTTATGGCGAAAACCCTCACCCTCAGTTTTTCCTGCCCAGACACCACGGGCATCGTCGCCGCAGTCTCAGGGTTTATCACCCAACACCGCGGCTGGATTACCGAGGCAAGCCAGCACTCTGAAGTCGAACTCTCCCGATTTTTCATGCGCGTGGAAATCAATGCCGAGTCTTTGGATTTTCCGGCAGAAAAATTTTCCCAGCATTTTAGCCCCCTCGCCCAACAGTTCAAAATGGAGTGGAAAGTCTCGGACTCCACCCAACCTAAACGCGTCATTGTCCTTTGCTCCAAGCAAGAACATTGCCTCTACGATCTTTTGGCTCGTTACGTTGCCCAAGACTTCGCTTTCGTTATCCCGTGCGTGATTTCTAATCATGAAAACCACCGCAAAGTCGTGGAGGCCCACGGCCTACCTTTTTTCCATATACCTATAACTCCAGAGAACAAAGCGGCTGCTTTCCAAAAAATGAGTGAAATTTTTCGACAAGAAAAAGCCGATCTCATTGTTTTGGCTCGTTACATGCAAGTCTTAGACCCACGGCTCTGCCAGGAATTCGCCGGAAAAATCATCAACATCCACCACTCATTCCTTCCCTCTTTTGCGGGGGCCAAACCCTACCATCAAGCCCATGAAAAGGGTGTAAAATTAATTGGGGCTACTTGCCACTATGTGACGGCAGATTTGGACGAAGGTCCGATTGTGGAGCAAGACGTGATTCGCGTTGATCACTCAGAAAACCCAGAAGACATGGCACATTTAGGCAAAGACATCGAGAAGGTAGTCCTCGCTCGTGGCCTGCGTGCGGTTGTGGAAGATCGAGTTTTATTAGCTGGAAATAAGACGGTTGTTTTTCGCTAAAATGCTCTGAAAGCAACGCTTCTGCCTAAAAGTGTGAAGCAGAACCGACTCCTTCTGCCTCGCTAAGGAGGCTCTTTTCTTTTTCACTCTAACAAGAATAACTTTAACGCTTGTTATGTCGCTCATTTCTAAACTTTCCGCCCGTCTACAAAATCATCCGAAACGTGTGGTCTTTGCCGAGGGTGAAGACCTCCGTATCATCCAAGCCGCGCGCCAATTTGCCTCCCAAAAGCTCGGAGCACCGATTTTAGTTGGCGATCGGCAACGCATCAAAATCACCGCAGCCAAAAACAATATCAGCCTCACGGATATTCGTGTGATCGAGCCTGAACGCAGTGATGAGCTCTCCCAATTTGCCGAGAAAATCGCCTCCATCCAACGTTATGGAAATGTTAATTTACAGGGCGACCCAGCCACGTTGGCTAAACAGCGTAATTATTTTTCCTGCCTTCTGGTCGCAACGGGTGGAGCCGATGCCCTTATCTCGGGTGCGACGATGCATGCTTCCTCAGGGCTCCGAGCCATCCTGCAAATCATACCAAGACAAGCAGGCGTTGATACCGTTTCCTCCATGTTGATTTTGGAATCGTCCAATCAAAATCTCGGCCAAGACGGTGTTCTTTTTCTCGCCGATTGCGGAGTGATTCCTGAACCCACGGTTGAACAATTAGCCACGATTGCTGTAACCACGGCTGGCCTAGCTGGCCACCTGACGAACACAGAGCCCAAAGTAGCCATGCTCGCCTATTCGACTCATACCGACAACGCTCGCCTCGCCTCGGTCAAAAAAGTGCAGGCCGCTACCGAACTCGCCAAACGACTCGCGCGTGAATTGGACGTCAAAGCGCAAATCGATGGCGAAATGCAAGCTGACGCTGCACTAAGCCCTTTTGCGGCAACAGCCAAAGAGGTCAAAGGCAGTGTCGCCGGAAAAGCGAGCGTACTGGTTTTTCCTGATCTTAATGCCGGCAACATCGCCTCAAAAATGGCGCAAATCGTGGCCGACGTGCCAGCCTACGGCCAAATTCTTACTGGGTTAGACCGACCAGCGGGCGAGATTTCCCGCGGGGCAAGCACCCGTGATATTTTTGGAACAGCGGTTATCGTGGCGGCACAAGCGGTCGATAAATCATTCCTTTATCCTAAGTTAAAAGATTAAACCTATGGCCATGTCATCTCGCAAACGATTCGCGGAAAATGTTCCAGGGCTACTGGCCAGCCCGATGAATCGTACGACGAGTCGCATCTTCGTTGCGGCAACTCGGATGAATGATGGCAAAACCACTACCTGCTTAGGGCTGACCGCTGGACTGCAGTCCTTAGGACTTCGCGTCGGCTACATTAAACCGATTGCCCAACGCATTGTCCAATCGGGCGAAGATCAAGTGGACGAAGACACCCTATTGATTGATGGACTTTTTAAACTCGATATCCCGATTGCGGCGATGTCGCCCGTGGCGGTGAGTGCCGATTTTACCAAAAATTTCTTAGAGAATCCCGACGAGATTGGACCACAACTGAAAGACCGTATTTGCCGTGCCTTTGACCGTGCTGCCTACGGCAAAGACATTGTGGTCGTCGAAGGTTCAGGTCACGCTGGGGTTGGCTCAGTTTTCGGTGCCTCCAACGCCGATAATGCTAAAGTACTAAACTCGAAAGCCCTCTTAGTGGCGGCGGGAGGCATTGGTAAACCCATCGACGAAGTTGCCCTAAACTTATCGCTTTTTGAAAAAGCTGGCGTACAAGTTGTCGGCGTTATCTTAAATAAAGTTCTTCCCGACAAACTTGAGTTCATACGGGATTTTGCGGGACGTGGACTGAAGCGACTCGGGGTTCCTCTTCTTGGTGTCATCCCCCTTCAAGAAACTTTAATCTATCCCAATCTCGATCAAGTTGCCGAGGAAACCAAAGCCCGCTGGATTCACCATGCCGCGGGGTTAAAACGCGTGAGACGGGTTGTCATCGGAGCGATGTCAGGTCGAAGAGCCGAAGAATACCTTAAAGTCCCTGGCACTCTCGTGATAGTTCCTGGCGACCGTGAAGATTTACTGGAAGCCTTTATTAAAGCGGGGGGCGAAAAATCCCTCTCTGGCATTCTCCTCTCTAATGGCCTGCTACCAAGTGAAACAATCCTCCATCAGTTAAAAGACGCAGGTATTGCCGTAGCCGCAGTCGAGTCCGAGTCCTTTGCTGTCACCTCTCGCATCAACAATATGACAGTAAAAACGATGCGCCAAGATTCCGACAAAATCCCTATCATCGAAAAAATGATTAAGGATTCCGTCGATATCCCTGCGTTACTGAAAGCGATTAAAAGTTAACCTTGCATCTCCAAGCCACGGAAAGTTCCCGTGGAGGAAGCGAAGTTATCTGTTTCGATTCCCATACGCTGTAGCATCGAAACGAAAAGATTGGGCATCGGGTAATTCTTTTGCGCATCAAAGACCAAGTGCTGGCCGTGACGGAAACCACCACCCGCGAAGAGCGTTGGCAAATTGGTGTTCTCGTGCGTGTTTGCATTACCCAAGTTGCTACCATAAAGAACCATGGTGCGATCGAGTAAACTCTCGCCGTTTTCTTTGGTGGATTTTAATCCATTGAGCAGAACCCCGAGATTCTTAATGTGTAATTCATCAATCGCGCGAAGCTGAGCCAACTTAGCCGCCGAACGACCGTGGTGCGAAAGGTTATGATAACCGTCTGCCGCTGTCGTATC
>RFOO01000137.1 GCA_009926645.1 bacterium
TCAATCGTACCACCGCTCGCCAAGGTAAGGTTACCCGCGACACCATTAGCAGTACCACTATTATTGGCCGCCAAGGTTGCTGCAGAAGCGACGCTAACATTGCCCGCTAGCGCACCACTATTCTTCAGGGTTAAAGTTCCAGCATTAACATTGGTTTGACCAGAGTATGTGTTAACACCCGAGAGCGTTAAGTTACCAGTGCCAGTCTTATTAACTGCGCTGGATCCTGCCAAGACAGCCGAAATCTCGTGGTTGCCGGTTACGTCAATCGTCGCAGCTGAATCGCCCGTGCCCGCATTGAGCGTAATGTTACCGGAGGAACCTTGCGCGAGAGTATAACTTGCGCTGGTGTTATTGAAGGTAATCGACTTCAGCTTAGGACTTGCACCGTTAAGTGAAACAGTGGCATTGCTTGTAATCGCACTACCGAAGGTAGCGGTGTCAGTATTGGTGAAGCCAGCATCGAGACCGGGCGAACCTTCATTGCTTCCCCAATTACTTCCGAAACCAGAGGCAAAAGTACCCCAGGATCCACTACCATTAGTAGCCCAAGTTCCTAGACCTGAGTAAACAGCACCCGAAGTCGTGATGCTACCAGTGCCACTGCGAGTTGCTGTGCCATTGGAGAGACCTGATACACCATTAGCGTTCGAAGTGAGTGTGAGATTAACAGTACCAGCAAGAGAACCGACAGTCGAACTATCGACCCCGACAACGAGGTTATCTGTCGTTGCACCATTCGTGCTTGCGGCTAGACCATTAAATCCAGTCACAGAAATAAGTCCGCTGGTAGAAGTACCAGACACGTCGAGCAAGTCTTGGTAAGACGCGTTGGTGATGGTCTTGTTACCGATTGCTACATTCTGATTAGAAACAGAAGCGCCTTTGTGAACATAACCAAAATCAAGGCTAGCACCATCGTAGTTAGCCTGAGCGTAATCATACACATTACCCGTTACCGCAATGGTACCGGTAGGTGTGATGGAAGAGTTGGATAATCCGCTGACAGAATTTGCATTCGAGGTCAGCGAGAGCGTGATGGTGTCAGCCAAGCTACCCGCAGTAGTCGTAGAAGCATCAACCGTTAAGTTCTTTGCCGAAGCACCCGCAGCAACGTTGAAGCCATTACCCAGAGTGATCTTGGAATTGGTCTTCGAACCACTCACGTCTAAGCTATCTTGGTAGCTTGCGTTGGTGATCGCGTTATTGGTGAAGGAAACAGTTTGTTGCGCAGGCGAGGATCCCACACGGACGTTACCAAAGGCTTTGGTCGTCGTGGCGTATCCAGCGTTAGCGGTATCGTAGGCAGCACCGTTCACAGTAATAACCTGTGAGGTGATAGCTTGATTAGCTAATCCGCTGGAATTAACAGCGGTAGAATTTAGACCAACCGTGACAGTTCCTGACTTAGCACCCGCGGTGCTTGCAGTGCCAAGACCAACGGTAATATTACCCGAAGAGCCTCCTGCAACTCCGCTGAAGGAGCCACTGGATGTTGCGCCCGTTCCTGGAGTAATTGTTCCAGTCGCTAATTGTTCAGTATAAGTCGCATTAACCGCTGAAGCATTGGTGATGGAAGCTGTGCCAGACTTAGAAGCACCCACGCGATAGGCTCCAACATCAACAGTCTGCGTTGCAGCTGCGGAAGCGAGATTGTAGACTTCGGCAAAGACACCTTTACCAGAGCCAGGTCCAAATCCAGCATCGACAATCGCAGCACGTTTCGTGGAATCAGCCAGTGCAGAGACAGTTATGTTCGATCCCGCGTTAGCTCCACTACCATAAGTAAACAGGCGATAAGCACCTGCCCCAAGCGATCCGTTGGAATTAGCACCTGCATTGTCGATTAGAGAAATAGTAGAATTCGACAGAACTAAATTACCCGAAACATCGGTATAGTCAGAAGTACCAGGGCTCGTGCGAGAGGCACCCGCCGTGCCGAGTTCCATTTGCGACGTACCAGTAATGGTTAAATTACCCGTAACAGTATTAGAACCAATCGAGTTACCAGGAGCCCAAGTACCACCAACAGTGACCGTCTTTCCAGTCGCGTTAATTGTACCAATACCACCGATTTTCTGCGAAGAAGTGAAAGTTGGCGTAATTGCACTGACATTCAAAACGGCTCCAGAGGAGCCTGCGGTACCAACCGTGATGTTATTGTTCGAGAGTGAGGAACCAGAATTTACAGTAACGGTACCACCACTGATATTTAAGTCACCCGTAGAAGTATTGGCTCCAGTAAAGGTTAATGAACCAGTACCGCTCTTGGTCATAGAGAAATTTCCTCCCACAGCTCCCAAGGTTAATAAAGTATTGGCGCCGGTGCTTAGGGTCGCATTACCCGTAAGCGTCGTTGCACCAAAAGTAATACCTCCCGTTCCGGTTGATGCATTAGAACCACGAGCGGTTGTCAGGGTTTGAGCACCAATCGAAAGTGTACCTAATGTGTGGGTCACACCAGCACTGCTTGCAGTGACACGGTCAGAGGTAATGGTTGTATTAGAGGAAACCGTTGTGTTTCGGGCAAAATTAACTCCAGCGTCACCAGCTAACTCGAGGTTACCACCCGACAAGGTTAGAGTTCCGTTACCAAGAGCACCCGTACTAGTAATGGCACGCAAAGTACCAGCCGATACGGTAGTACCACCCGTATGTAAATTAGCACCAGAGAGAGCGAGCGTACCTGCACCAACCTTGGTCAAGGAACCAGAAGTGTTGGTAGAAGCACCTGACATCGTAAGTGTCTGGCCAGCGGTCGAAACATCAATGGTGCTCGCCGTGGAAGCAGTTAGAACAAAGTTACGATCCGTACTATTGGTGTTACCGGTGTATTGTAAGGTACCACCACCTAAAGTTAAATTGGCCGCAGTAGTCGATGACTGACCAAGATTACCAGCAATACCACCATTACCAATAGAAGCAACCGAGAGGGTACCGGCATTAATCGTTACTCCGTTTGTAAAGGTGTTTGTGCCCGAGAGAACCCACTTACCTGCTCCTGTTTTAACAATCGAATTATTTCCGCTACTACCATTAGCAATTACACCCTGAATTTCATTATTATTGGTACTGGAACCAGTAAGGGTAATCGTTCTAGCTGTAACACTTCCATAAGCATGTGCTGAGGCGGAGAGGATTAATGCACCGGTACCAGAAGCATCAATGGTGGGAGTCACACCCGATACTCCACCAAATGTAATGGCGCGATCGGTAGTTTCACCAGAACCCGTGTATTGTAATGTACCAACAGAAATAATTAAATTGGCGGCAGCATTGGATTGTTGTCCTAGTCCGCCCGCGACACCACCATTACCAATGGACGAAACAGAAAGTGTACCAGCATCGATTTTGACTACGCCCGTCGTTGTATTCGTTCCAGACAGAATCCACTTACCAGCACCAGTCTTAGTAATAGCGGTGGCACCAGTACCTGCATTGGCAATGACTCCAGCAAATTGATTATTGGCAGTGCTAGTTCCCGTTAAAGTGAATGTCCGTGAAGAATTAAGTGAGTCGGTGAAATCCGCCGAACTTGAGGAAAAAACAATTGCACCAGAACCTGAAGCATCAAGGGTTGTACCAGAAACACCAAACTTGATAGCACGATTAGTCGTTTCACCTGAGCCTGTGTACTGCAAAGTACCACCCGAGATAACTAAATTAGAGGCAGCGTTGGAAGCTTGACCTAAATTACCAGCCACACCGCCATTACCAATCGAAGAAACAGAGAGAGTTCCCGAACTAATCGTCGTGACACCCGTGTAGGTATTGGAGTTGGAGAGAATCCATTTACCTGCATCTGATTTCGTCAGCGCTGTTGCCTCATTAGCATTGGAGTTATTCGAAATAATTCCGCTAAATGTATTGTCACCCGATTGAGCACCGCCAAGAGTGATTGTGCGAGCACCTGAGCCAGAAAAGATTGTATTACCACTCAAAGTCAGAGCACCTGATCCATTATTTCTGATTGTACCTGTGCTGCCAGCAAGAGTG
>RFOO01000138.1 GCA_009926645.1 bacterium
GGTATGGCTTTCGCATATCAACAATAATTCTTTACCAACGAATGGTTGCTGGCAAGATTTCATACTAATGTTGAGTTGCCAAAATCTTACGGTTCAAGCGGGTCCAACAGGGCCTATCATTTTGGACCAAGCAAATGCTCGCTTTTTAGCTCGAGGTCTGAATGCGGTTATTGGTCCCTCGGGTTGCGGGAAAACCACTTTGATGAAGGCCATCTTGGGAATTTTACCTTCATCTGGACAGGCCTTCTTTGGTAATCAGCCGATTTCTTGCACCGAAGATCTCATTGGTAAGGTTGGTTTTGCTCCACAATTTACGACAGCCCAGCCTCAACTTACAGTCAAAGAGTCTTTGCAGTATGCTCTCGAGTTGGCCGTTGCGGATAGTGCCGAAAGACAGCGGAGACTTGATTATGTCTTGGAGGTTACTGGCTTAGCTCCTCACCAAGACAAAAGGGTAGGGTCGCTCTCGGGTGGTCAGTTGCGTCGTTTATCGCTCGGTCTCGAACTTACGCTCGATCCTCCTTGTATGGTTTGTGACGAAGTAACTTCGGGTTTGGATCCGCAGTCGGAAGACCAGATTTTAGCTTTGCTCCGTCATTTAGTCGAAACTCGAGGAAAGAGTTTCGTTTGTATCATTCACAATTTAGGAAAGCTCAATCAGTTCGATTCGGTAACGGTTGTTTATCAAGGAGACGTCGTCTTTCAGGGCTCTCCAGTAGCTTTATTAAGTTATTTTGGTATCCCCGATGGTTTGAATCTTTATGAGGTACTGAACAGCCAAAATCTCTCTTACTGGAGGGATCGCTGGGCGATTTATCAATCCGAGAACACGGATTATGCTCAGACGATTGCCCAAGAGCATTCGACGCCTTTAGTGGAGCCTTCCATTCCCAGCGGATTAACCCAATTCAGCACCCTCTTAGCTCGACGCTTTAAGCTTTTTTTCCGTGACACAGGATACCTTGGTTTAACTTTAGCAATCACCTTTGGGTTCCCATTGCTGGTGATTATTTTCAACCTCGAGGGCACTTGGGATATTATGAAAATACCCATGGATCGAAATACCGCTTCGATGCAAGAAGTGCAGCAGGCTTTGCGTATCCAAATTTCGAATGCTCAAGTCGCTTCACTGGCCGCCGGCCTAGTTATGTTCCAAGTTATTTTGCTGACTTTGATGGGGGCTAATAATGGCGGTCGTGAAATTTCAGCTGAACGAGTTCTTTATGAAAAAGAGCGAATGACTGGATTGCGCCCGTGGTCTTATGCTTTTTCCAAGTTAACCTTCGTTTCTTGTGTCGCTGTTTTTCAAGGCATGTGGATGGGGGCTTTTGTGAAGATGGTTTGCCAATTCCCTGGACCCTGGTTCGAGCAACTGGCGGTTTTGGCTGGTAGCTGTATTTCGATGTCCATCGTCTGTTTAGGCTTTTCTGCTTTGCTTATCTCTCCTGAAAAATCCTCCTTGCTCTCGATTTATTTAGTAGGCTTCCAGTTACCCCTTTCTGGCGTTGTTTTAGCCCTGCCCGAGGCGCTTACTTGGGTCTGCCGCCCCTTCATTAATGCGTATTGGGGGTGGTCTGGGTATATGAAATCGATGATTAATTTTGACCTTTGGAACGCCTATACCGCCAGTTTGGCTAATCAAAATGCGTATGTCGCTGAACCCAGTGTAGCTTTGATTGTGCTGTTTATGCAGGCCCTAGTCGGGGTTTGCATGGTAGTCATCGGGTGCCAGCAAAAGCGCTGGAGTTAAGAGAAAATTTGTTTTACGCTTCTTTTACTCTTGGGCCTTTTCTCTTTATTACATGTCCAAAATTAATCCGCTTTTTTTTGCCTTAGGTATACCCGTTGTGGTGATTGTTATCTTGCTCGCGATTGTGATTCCTCGCGGTGG
This sequence comes from bacterium, assembly GCA_009926645.1. Taxonomy (GTDB): domain Bacteria; phylum Verrucomicrobiota; class Verrucomicrobiia; order Opitutales; family UBA953; genus UBA953. The sequence goes on from RFOO01000138.1 coordinate 1,892, forward strand.
CAAGTATGCCGATCTTTCTCCTTTTTCCGTTGATGCCTATCGCAAGGATTGGGCCGCAATGCAGGGTAATGCTTACCGATTCGACTGTCAGGTGGATCAGCAGCTTTCTTATGTGGCAGGAAAGGGCCGCGTTTTGGCGGTTAAACCAACCGATGCTTCCCGTGGGGCAGGGCGCGTGCCTCTTTTTATTCCGATATCAGCGGGAGACACTTTTGAGGTCGGTCAGAGATTTAAATGTAAAATCCGCGTATCGCGCGATTTACTCGTCGTGGAGGATCTCGAGCGATTTTAAATTTATGATGCAAAAACTTTTCGGTTTGATCGCCATCGGCCTATTCTCATTCACCGTGGGGTACGCTCAGGCACCGCAAACGGGAGGCAATAGTTCATCGCCCAGTCCGACTTCGGGGGGTGGAAGCGGGGGTGGTGATTATCGCAGTTCTACCGTCGAAGGAGGGGCCGATCGCCTCTTTAATGTAAACAGCGATTCCGTTGATTTTGAAAACGGCTCGATGCAATGGAAAGGGAAGACTTTTAATCTGGGCAATTCGCGTGCGATGCGCGCCCGCTTTGAACGCTATTTGTCATCGCCTGCAGTGGCTGGAGATATGGAGCGATACATCGCGATTCTCACGCAAATCGAAAAATTATTGGCTCCGAATGCCGTTAATGAAACGAATTTTTACAAGAATCAGCAGGAGGCTTTCGACTTACTCTTTAAGGCCGCCGAGTTCGAAATGGATGGTAATAATTCTCTCACGATTGCCTCACAGGTAAAAAAGATTTGGACCATGCGAACCGAGTTTCGCGATTTGAATATCACGAAAAATCAGTTGGAGGTTTTGCGTAAGAGCCAGGAAGGGCTTATTGTGAATCGGGTGCAAATGCTGGAAGCGGCTCAAGAAGAGAAAGACAATACGGTTAATTCAAAGACCCAGACGAAGCTTAATCGGACTGCACCTAGCCAAACGGAAATTGGATACCGTGTAAAAGACGAGCAGAGGACTCAGGCAGAAATCTTAGCCAAAAATGCGGAGATGACGGCTCTTGGCTTGAAAGCTCAGGTTGAGTTTCAGTCTCAAATGGTCGGCTTCTTGCTCGCTCGCCGTTATCATCATTGCATGATTACGAGTGCTTTTTATCGCGTACTTTTTAAAGGAGCTAATCAAAATATTCGTGTTGGGGCTAAAGAAGTTAAAGAGTTTTTCCCCGTATCGGATTTTGTTCCTACCTTAGAATCGGTTGATACATTGGCTCGCGAGGCCGTGAATGATGTTAAAGTGGGAATGAGTTCGGTGGATGATTTAATTAACCAAGGCGAACTCTATGGTGCCTTTGAAAGACTCCAAGAGACCTATTTCTTGGGTGAGTTTGAGCCGAGCGTCATGACGTTTGACCAAGCGAAAAAGCGCGAGCTTTTGTTGCTCTGGCGTGACTTGCGCGAATTGCAACGTCTTGGTGATGAGCGCGATTTAGCTAATGTCGAAGGGTATGTGAACAAGGTTCGTGGTCGGGCAAAGGATTTTCCTGGAGCCGCGATTCTCTCCAAAGTTAACAATGCGATTAATGCTTCAAACATGTCCATCTTGGCTGCTAAACAAGCAGCCCTAGCAGGTAATAATGACAAATCATTGGCTGCCCTCGATCAGGCCACCCGAATCTGGCCACAAAACCCTGGCATCAAAGAATTCGCAAACCAAGTAGTCAGTCGCCAAGACAAAATTGGACAAATGGTGCCGGAGTTCGATCGCTTGGTGTCGGAAGCAAAGTGGCGAGATATCTTTAATAAGAAACTCGAATTTGCTTTGGCTTTAGCCACGGACAAAGAGCGCTCGGAAAGTTTGCGTAAGGTGGTGAATCGAGTGGGCGAGTTGGATGCCAATATTCAGAAGGCCTCTGTCCTCGCTTCGCAGAACAATCCTTACATGGCCTGGGATGTTTTGGTTGAAGCGTCCAAGACTGATTCGGATGACTTAGTCTTGGCCAAGACTCGTTCGGATATTGC
>RFOO01000139.1 GCA_009926645.1 bacterium
ATCGAGCCAAGTAAAACGGGTGTAGATAAAAAAGAATTTATCGCTAATCTTTTTAAGAAAAATCCACGCGTCTTCGTTACATTCGATAACGATTATCTATGGGTTGGTTCGGATGGACTTCCTGACCACCCCATGATGATTGGCATCACCAATTGGCAGCAACAAGTTCCAATACCCCAACCCTATCGTGGCACCAATCTTTGGAGAATTCCTCTAAAATCTACCGTAGCCAAATCGCCATCGTACTTGAAAGGTCACTTCCTTCGCGGAGCCATAGCTGTTGCTGTAAATGGAGTTCCCATCTTTAATCCGCAAAACAATCGGGGAGAAATTTCAAAAGATATTGGTGAACTTGATCAATGGGGTGGACATTGCGGGCGAGCGGATGACTATCACTACCATGTCATTCCATTGCATTTACAATCTGTAGTTGGTCCTAATTTACCAGTAGCCTTTGCCTTAGATGGTTATCCTGTGTACGGAGAGACGGAACCCGATGGTTCAAAACTTCAAAAACTGGATACATGCGGTGGACATGATGACCCAAAGTTTGGTTATCATTATCATGGTCTCACTAAATCGCCTTACACCTTCACTGGTTTTCATGGCGTAGTTACTGAAAAAGACGGTCAGGTCGACCCTCAACCCCGAGCCACTTCATTTCGACCAGCCACCAGTCCACTTCCTGGTGCCACTATAACTGATTTTACAATCTTGGGTGCTAATCATTACAAACTGAGCTACACGCTAAATGGAGAAAAAAGATTCATCAGTTACAGTATAACTGAAAGTGAAGCTAAGTTTGAATATAATAACGGAAAAGCAGGAATTACCTCGGAAACCTATAGCCCTCGGGAAAATGGTGGTGCCGGTAAATCGGACAATCGTCCCGACCATAAAAATCCCCCACGATAGTTGTCGTTTCTACATTGTTTTCTTTCCACTAACCCTTTTTTGATTTTTATTATTCCCCATCGGAGGGGCCTATAGCTCAATGGTTAGAGCAGAGAACTCATAATTCTTTGGTTCCCGGTTCAAATCCGGGTGGGCCCACCACTTCAAAGCACTCGACACCCACTTTGTCGTAATCATACTAGGTTTTGTGCCCCTACGTCCGTTTGTATTAAGTTTCGGCTTAATTACCTATGGCCTCGTCCTGCTTCACGCCGAGACGAAGGGAGAAGATTTGTACCTTAAATACTGTGCAACCTGCCACGGCCAAGAGGGCTTGGGGATTAACAAAACATTCCCTCCCCTCGCACAGTCAGACTTCCTTAGCCAGGAACGGGAAAAATCTTTGCGGGCTCCTCTCGAAGGCCTACGCGGAAGAATCCAAGTAAACGGAACTTTTTACGACAGTTGGATGCCTCCAGTTACTCTCAACGATGAAGATGTCGCTAAAGTCTTTAACTATATTTTCAGCTCTTGGGGTAACAATCTTAAACCAACGAGTGCTAAAGAAATTGCCGAACTAAGATCCAAAACCGCTTACCCCACTTTTGAAGCGCTGGTCGCAGAAACACCGAAGGATTTTTTACCCAACGCCCCACCTGGATGGCGCTGGACAGTGGCAGCGGAATTAGATTTCCAACCCACTCGTATCACAGCTCACCCCGATCGTGATCACATTCTCATTCTCGCCGCTAATGGCGACATCTGGAAATGGAATATTGAAACGAAAGAGATTAAACAGCTGTTCTTCGGTCGCGACTATATCGACTTGAAACTGGGTGTCCCAACGGCACTCGGCTTGAATACAGACAAGGAAGGACGTCTTTATATTGTTACCAATCAGTGCAATAAAACGAAAAATCCCGTCATGAACGAAGTGACGATTTTCCGCACTTCTGTTTACAAGTCGACCAGTGCTTGGACTCTACCGAAATCGTGGTTTACAACGACCTACAGTTACGGCATCGGCCCATTTAATCACGGGGTAAACCACATCGCTCAAGGTCCCGATGGTCTCATGTATGTCAGCAGTGGATCGCGCACCGATGGTGGCGAAGAAGGTAAGTCTCCGAGGTATGATAAGACAGGCGAAAAACCCATCACTGCTTGTATTTGGCAATTGGATCCGCAGGCCGAAAAACCCGAACTCAAAGTTTTTGCTCAAGGGTTACGAAGCACCTATCATTTTATCTGGGATAAAAAAGGCCGCATGCTGGGTGTCGATAATGGACCAGATGCAGATGCCCCCGAAGAACTTAATCTCATCGAAAAAGGAAATCACTACGGATTCCCCTATCAGTTTTCGAATTGGAAGAAAAATGCCTATCCCTACACGCCAACCAAACCCAGCGGACTCACTATCACTCTGCCGTTTGCCAATGTTGGTCCCGATGCCGGTGGACTGGCCGAAGGCCTTTTTACATTTACACCCCACTCTTCGCCCTCGGGATTACTCGAACTCGATGAGACATGGCCAGAACCTTTAGGAGGTGGCTTCATCATGATCCGTTACGGCAATCTCTTGAAAGACGAAACGGGTTTCGATTTAATTAAATTAGATATTAATTTCGAACGCAAAGAACTGAGGGCAAAGCAAATTGCAGGCTCCATCGGTCGACCTATCTCTCTCCTCGCCCTCCCTGACCACCGAATCATGGTCGCCGAATACTGTCGCGGGTATAATCTATCGATGGGAAGTGATACCAATGGACGACTTATTATCCTCGAACCTCGCTAATTTATTTAGCTTCAAAAACCGATAAGTCATCTCCCCTGAAACAGCATCGCAATAAAGTCGCGAATCTTTAACCCCAGCAAAATCAAGAGCTAAGGAGTGAAGAAATTTCGGGAAGGATTCCATAATCATCTTGCGGTAGCGTGGAGTATTGAACTCCATGCCGCGGACAACCTCAGGATTGATTAAACGCATACGCTCAACTCGCATAAGGGGAGCATGAAAAAGATCCTCAATCCATTCAGATTCGCCACTAGCGTAACGTAAATCAGCATACAAAAAGCATCCCTCTGGTTTCAAAACCCGCGAAACTTCTCTCAGAAAACGAGCAAAATCAGGATAGCAATGCGAGGCCTCCACATTGATAACCACATCAAAAGTTTCATCAGCAAAAGGCAAAGCCATGGCATCGCCTTGCTGAAACTTTAAATTCGGTAGTACGTGCTTTTTCTGACTATAGGCAACGGCTTCAGCATTGAGATCCAGCGCGATGTATTGTTGAGGATGGAATGTGCGAGTGAGGTAAGAAGCCCCTCCGCCATGCCCGCTGCTTACTTCTAAAATCTTTTTACCAGAAAGCGAAGCGTGGCTAGCGACAAAATGGTATAACTGGATGTTGGGACGGTTTCTCTCATCCTCAGGAGCCAAGGGAATTCTGAGAGGTGGATTGGTTTCAAAAGCATAATTCAGAAAATCGATTCCCTGGGCACGCACCCGACGCGTAAAAAAAGGATACCACCAAGCCCACAACTTTTGTCGCCAATAGGGTCGGGCTAAAATGGATTCAATCAATGCCATCAGTGCCAAATACCCTGCTCGATAAGCTCACGCGTGGCCGCCTCAGCCCATCCTCGATTAGCCACGGGACTGGCGGGACTGGGATGCAAAACACGCCCAAAGGATAAATTCATTCCCTGCAAAGCTTCACGGGCACGAGTCTCAGCATAGCCACCGACACCGACGACGGTTTTAATCCCTAAAGTTTGCACCAACTCTTGCAGGTAAAGATCGCACTCCTGGTTCACCGCTTGAATTGCCTGAGCTGGCAATTCCTCAGGTACAACATTTCGCCCCAACTTCGTATTTTCTAAAAAAAGCAAAGGGTTGTAATTATGAACCCAGTGTTCTTGAAAGAAATTTTCAGGCGTACCAAAACGATCACGAAACAATCCCCACAAACGACGTCCACTCACTTCCGAACG
>RFOO01000140.1 GCA_009926645.1 bacterium
GACGATGTTTATCGACGAAGCCAAAGTCATTTTAAAGTCAGGGGCGGGTGGCCATGGCTGTGTGAGTTTTCGTCGCGAGAAATTCATTCCCAAAGGCGGGCCTGACGGAGGCAATGGAGGTAAGGGGGGCGACGTTGTTATACTCTGTGATCAAAACGAAGGCGATCTTGAGTCCTACCGTTGGCAACCTCACCGTTCCGCTCGCAACGGTTCACCAGGTATGGGACGGCAGTGTGCTGGACCAAATGGTGAGGACTTGGTTTTACGTGTCCCCCCTGGTACACAGGTACTCGATCATGAAACGGGTCGTTTGCTTGCTGAACTGACGGAACCTAATGAAAGGGTGATTTTACTGGCGGGAGGTAAAGGAGGGTTGGGAAATATGAATTTTAAAAGTTCAGTAAACCAGGCACCTCGTCGAACCACCCCAGGCTACCCTGGAGAATCCGGAACCTTTCGTTTCGTTCTTAAAACGATCGCCGATATCGGGTTGGTTGGTTTTCCCAACGCAGGTAAATCGACGCTAACCAATGTGTTAACGGCGGCTCGACCCAAAATGGCCCCGTATCCCTTCACGACCCTGCATGTCAACGTGGGGGTTATTGAATACCCGCACTATCACGGCAGGATTTTTATGGCCGATATCCCGGGGTTAATCGAGGGAGCGCATGAAAACCGTGGCCTCGGTCATCAATTCTTACGTCATATCGAACGCTGTACTCTTTTAGTTTTTATTATCGATATGGCAGGCAGTGAGAATCGTAAGCCTTGGGAAGATTATCGAATTCTCGACCGTGAGTTGAAACTCTATTCTTCGGTTTTAGTCGGCAAACCGCGATTGATTGTAGCGAACAAAATGGATCTGCCAGCTGCTGAAAAAAACCTCCAACTCTTTAAGAAGAAAGTGAAGGAGATAACAGTCCCGATTTCTTGTTATGCCCGTTCTGGTCTTGATGATTTGAAGGCTGTTCTCTGGAAGGCGGTTAAGGTTTCACCTCAACAGCGCACCTCTTTAAGTTCAGCCAAACCGAAATCTTCGGCGACAAAGAAAAGGGCTAAAATCGTGAAGCCAAAGAAGTCAAAGCCGTCTGCAAAGAAAGTGGTCTCGAAGAAGAAAAAAGCGAAACGCTAATTATTTCTTTTCTGATTTCGCTTCACGGAAAGTGAGTGATTCAGAATTCAAACAATAGCGTAAGCCAGTCGGGCGGGGTCCATCGTCAAAAACGTGACCTAAGTGGCTGTCACAGCGGGCACAAAGAATTTCCGTTCGTACCATCCCATGGCTACGATCCTCGAGTATTGCCACGTTTTGCTCAGCCACGGGCTGAAAAAAGCTTGGCCAGCCTGTCCCAGAATTGAATTTTGCCGAAGAGGAAAAAAGAGGCAAATCACAACCAACACAGAAATAAATTCCCTCTTTTTTATTATCGAGAAGCGTCCCACAAAAAGGTCGTTCCGTGCCTTTGGCTCGGGTAATTTCGTATTGCGAACGGGTTAGTTGTTTAGCCCATTCTTCATCGGTTTTGATAATTTTATCGACCCATTGCGGAGCTCCGATTTTTCCGGAGGACTCTTCGAGTGCGACAAAAACTTTGGGGGATGAGGGCATGGTGGAAGATGAGGCAAAAGCCAAAAAGGGTAGAAGACTGAGAACTGAAACGATTCTCATGCTCAAATTTTTTAGGGTTAGCTAAAGGATTTACCACAACCGCAGGTTTGTGACGCATTCGGATTCCGAATTTCAAATCCTTTACCTTGTAATCCGTCATCAAAGTGCACGGTTGATCCTTTAAGGTAGGCGTAACTAACAGGGTCGATCAAAATTTTAAGTCCCTGGCTCTCGCATTCGTGATCGCCTTCTTTGCGAACATCAAAAGCCATGCCATATTCGAAGCCTGAGCATCCACCAGTCTCTACGAGTAATCGCAGTAAAGATTCGGGGTTGGCTTGTTGAGAATGTAATTGGCGAATTTGTGCTGCCGCGGGTTCGGTTAATAAAATCATAACCTATAGTTTACTCAGTCGTGGGTAGAGTCAAGTGACCCAGAAAATCCATTAAAATTCGCAAGTTTGTTGGGTTTCTCGGGTGGGTCTGGCGACTAATCCTCGATAAGGTTCGGTCGGGTAGGCTGTGTTTGCCTGAGAGCCTAAGAGAAATTGATCACAACAGACTAAAAGGTCGCGCAATGTTTCCGTGCGTCTCATGGCGTGGAGGAATTGACCATCTGCGTCGACCGCTAAGCCGATAAAATTCAAAAACTTTTTGAGACGTCCGGCCTGTTTTTCCGTTGCTTTAGCTGCATCGCAACAAACCTCGGCAAGTTCTTGAATATAAATTCGCACGTCTTGCATGGTCGGTTGATAGGCCGGTTGGCCTTGCTGGTGTTCACGCCATTGTCGAAAGACCCATGGATTGCGAATGGCGTGCCGTCCCATCATCATCCCCCAAGCTCCGGTTTCTTTGAGCAAGTGCGTCGCCTTTTGCGCAGAAGTGACGTCGCCATTGGCAATGACGGGGCAGGGCACTGATCGAACGGCATGAGCGATGGCGGAATAATCAACCTCCGACCAATACATTCCTTTAACCGTTCGTCCATGGACGGTCAGTAAATCGATTCGATGTTTGGCAATGAGAGATAAAATGCGGTCGAAATGTTGCATGCCATCAAATCCAATACGCATTTTGACGGTAAATGTTCCCGCAATGGCTGCCCGCATTGCACCTAAAATTTGGTCAATTTTTTCAGGATCTCTTAAAAGTCCCCCACCCACATTTTTACGATAAACTTTCGGAGCAGGACATCCCATATTTAAATCAATTCCTGCAATGGGCAACCGAGTTAAAAGATGAATTGTGCGAACGATATGAGGCACGTCTTCACCAATGATTTGGGCAAAGACAGGTCTTCCAGTGGCATGGTTAAGAATGGAATCAACAATGGCTTCTTCGGGGGTGGAGGTTTCGTGAACCCGAAAATACTCGGTCACAAACCAATCCGGTGCACCTCGTCGGCCAATCACTTGCATAAAGGCAGTGGTTGTGACATCTTGCATCGGTGCTAAAACCGATGGACGTGTTCCTTTTTGCAGGAGTGGAGGAGTGAAAGTATTCACGATTTTTTACGCAACCGGGCAAGTGTGTCAGACATATCCTCGCAGGCATCCAAAACTTTGCGATTTAAGAAAATAGGGCATTTTGTTTTGAGCGCCAAGACGAGGGCATCGCTGGGGCGTGCATCAATCTCCGCGATCTTCTTAGCAACGACACTCTCCTGCTTTACAACGATACGGGCAAAGAAAACCCCGTCTTGGGCATCAACAATGACAATGTGACTGACTTTAGCCTCAAGGCCCACCAAGAGATTGACCATACAATCGTGAGTTTGTGGACGCTCAGCTTGTTTACCATTTTGCGCTGCGAGTAACGCCTCGCCGATGGTGGTATCGACCTGGATTACAATCGTTTTTTCTTTGGTAACTAGAAACAGAGCAGTCCCACCTTTTGTGGAAACAACTTCCACACTTTGCACCATGATGGGTTCATTTTCCTTCATCTAACCATTATCTTCAATCAAGGTTTAGGTGCAAGCCTGAGTGATGATTCGCAATAGAGTTGGGTGATTTTTGCAAGTGCCCTTGAAATCTTCTGTTAAACCTTCATCCTGAAGGGGTGCACCCTTTTTTGCAGAATCACTTTCATTTTGATTGGAGCCAATTGAAGCCCAGTCACGTTGAGCCCGATATTCGTCTGGCCCTTAGCCAGGCTCAGAAAAATATCGCTGCTTTTAAAGCTCTTTCGCCAAAGGAATTAACCTACGAGAATGTCCTCT